>DASXLB010000017.1 GCA_036496585.1 Vicinamibacterales bacterium | reverse complement strand
GCGACACGCTTCGTTATCGGTGGACGGCCCCGACAGGCGCGTTCGCCAACCAGACCGACCGCCAGACGCGCTGGACGGCCACGATGCAGCCGGGCCCGGTGGTCGTGACGGTGACCGTGGATGACGGCAAGGGCGGGACGGCAAGCGCGACGACGACGATTCAGGTGACGCCGCCGCCGCCGGTGGTCGAGCTCAACTTCGACGACGTCTACTTCGATTTCGACCGCTCGACGCTGCGTCCGGAAGCGCTGCGCATCCTGGACGACGCCATCACGAAGCTCTCGGCGAACCCGGCGAGGAACATCATCATCGAGGGCCACACCTGCAACATCGGCACGGCGGAATACAACCTCGCGCTCGGCGAGCGCCGGGCCAGCGCAGTGCGGGAATACCTCGCCAGCCGCGGCGTCGGCGCCGATCGTCTGCAGACGGTCAGCTACGGCGAGGAGCGCCCCAAGTACGACAACTCGCGCGAAGAGACGCGCCGGCTCAATCGCCGCGCGGCCCTCGTCGTGCGGGTGCAGTAACCGCCGGGAGCTGCCAGCTCCCGGCTGGCAGCTCCCGCCCGGAACCCGAATAGCCGGTAGCCGGTCGCGCTACCATCAGCCATGCCGATCCAGCGCTCCGCCGGAGACGAGATCCGGTCCCTGCTCGAAGCGCTCGCCGGCTCCAACGACACTCGACGCGAGTCGGCGGTCGCGCGGCTCGCCGTCATCGGACCGCGGGCCGTCGAGCACCTCCTGCAGGGATTTGCGGCGGCTGCTCCACAGACGCGCGCCGGAATCCTCCGCGCGCTGGAGGCCATCGGCGATCCGCGGGCGCTGCGCACCGCCGCCGCAGGACTCCAGGACCCGTCAACGGCCGTGCAGGCGGCCGCCATCGGGGCGCTGCGCGCGCTCGTCGCCGGTGATCGGGCATCCACGGCGCGGGAAGCGTTCGACGAACTGGTCGGCGTCGCGCTGAATCGGGAGCGCGGCGTCGACGTGCGCATCGCGGCGTGGGAAGCGATTCGCGACTCGGCGCAGGACGCGGACGCGGCTGTCCGCGCGGCGCTGGCAACTGATCCCAACCCGGCTCTCCGCGCCGCTGTCGATGGTCCGGCGGCGCCGGCGCCACTCGATGTCTGGAGCGATGCGATCGACGGGCGTCTGCCGCCCCTCGCCGATGCGCTCAGACTGGCCTTCGCCGAGCACCGCGGGACCGCGGGGCTTACCCAACTGCAACGACTGGTCGATCTGGTGCGCGCGCGCGAGCGTGAGGAGACCGATGCGGAGTCGCGCGAGCAGTGGCGCGCCGTCCGCGGCGCGCTGCATCTGGCGCTCGCCGGACGCGGGAGCCGCCTCGCGCTCTACGATTTGCGGGACAGTCTGTTCACCCCGGAGCGGCTGCCGGTGGCGTTTCTCGCCGCGCTCGAAGACGTCGGCGACGCGACCTGCCTCGATGCGCTCGCCGCCGCCTACGAGAGCTCCTCGCCGAGCGGCGACGCCTGGTGGCGCGAGCACCTCGGATCCGCGTTCCGCGCCATCGTCGGGCGCGAAGGCCTCACGCGGCGGCACGCGGTCATCAAGCGGGTGCTGGCGAGGTGGCCGGAGGCAGGCGAGCTGCTGCGCTGAGCCAGCAGTGAGCAGCTGACAGTCAGAGCCTGCACGCCTTTGAGCTGGCAACTGCTGCCGGGCGCGTGCTCACGAGCGCCTCAGTACGACTTTGCGAACCAGGCTTCGGCCGGTGACGGGTTCCCGCACTTCACACAGGTGCCGGTCACGTGCGCGCCAGCGAACGGGATGTTGCGCAGTGTCGCCTGCGTGTCGGTCTTGATCTGCGCCTCGCACTCGGCGCTGCCGCACCAGCCGGCGATCACGAACCCCGGACGCCCTTCCATCACGCTCTTGAACTCGCCATACGACGACACGCGGGTGGTGTGCTCGTCGCGGAATGTCCGGGCGCGCGCGAGGAGTGCCTTCTGGATCTCCTCGAGCTTCGCGGCAAGCACCGGCGCGAGCCCGTCCATCGGTATCGACTCCTTCGTCCGCGTATCGCGGCGCGCCACCATCACGGCGGATTTCTCGAGGTCCTTCGGGCCGATTTCGATCCGAAGGGGCACGCCACGCAGCTCCCACTCGGCGAACTTCCAGCCGGGCGTCTGCGAATCGCGGTCGTCGAGGAAGACGCGAATGCCGACAGCCTCGAACGCCGACTTCAGCTCCCGGGCCTTCGGCAGCACGGTCTCCTGCCAGTTGCCGCGCGGAATCGGTACGATCACCACCTGGTAGGGGGCAATGCGCGGCGGCAGGATCAGGCCGTTGTCGTCGCCGTGCGTCATGATCACGCCGCCGATCAGCCGGGTCGAGACGCCCCATGACGTCGTCCAGGCATGCTGCAGCGACTTGTCGCGTCCCTGGAACTGGATTCCGAACGCCTTCGCGAAATTCTGCCCGAGATTGTGCGACGTTCCGGCCTGCAGCGCGCGGCCGTCGCCCATCAGCGCCTCGATCGAATACGTGCGCGACGCGCCGGCGAACTTCTCGCTCTCGCTCTTCTGACCGTCCATGACCGGCATCGCGAGCTCGGTCTCGGCGCACTCCTTGTAGAGCGCGAGGATCTTCAGCGTCTCCTCTTGCGCCTCCTCGGCGGTCTCGTGCGCCGTATGGCCCTCCTGCCACAAGAACTCAGTCGTCCGGAGGAACGGGCGCGTCACCTTTTCCCATCGGACGACGTTCGCCCACTGGTTGATGAGCATGGGCAGGTCGCGCCACGACTTGATCCACTTGGCGTAGAGCGTCCCGACGATCGCTTCCGAGGTCGGACGAACGACAAGCGGCTCGGCCAGCTCCTCGTCTCCCCCCTTGGTCACCCACGCCACCTGCGGCGCGAAGCCCTCGACGTGCTCCTTTTCCTTCATCAGCAGGCTCGCGGGAATGAACAGCGGGAAGTACGCATTCACATGCCCGGTGGCCTTGAAACGCTTGTCGAACGCCTGCTGGATCAGCTCCCAGATCGCGTACCCGTACGGACGGATCGCCATGCAGCCCTTGACCTCGGTGTAGTCGGCGAGTTCCGCGCGCCGGACGACGTCGAGGTACCACTCGGAGAAGTTCTTCGACTGCGGGGTGATTTCCGTGACCCCGCCCTTACCGTCTCCCTGCCGCTGCTCCGCTTTGTCTGCCATAGCTCTTTGTCCGACGGCCGCCCCCCGATTATCGGGAAATCGGCCTGCAAATCTTTGTTATCGTATCACTCGCCGTGCATCCAGTTCACATCGCGCCGGGCGTCGCCGCGCGCCTGACCTCGCTGCTCGACGAAGTTCGCGTGCCCGACCGCCGGTTCATCGTCAGCAACGCCACCGTCTGGCGTCTGCATGAGGAGGCGTTCTCGGGGGTCACCTCCGAAGAGCCGATCCTGATCCCCGACGGCGAACGTTTCAAGAACGCGCAGACGGTCGGTCGCATCTACGACGCGCTGATCAAGGCGCGCGCCGATCGCTCGAGCGCGATCGTCGCGGTCGGCGGCGGCATCATCGGCGATATGGCGGGATTCGCCGCCGCCACCTATCTACGCGGCGTTCCGGTCGTCCAGGTGCCGACGACGCTGCTCGCCCAGGTCGACAGCGCGATTGGCGGCAAGGTCGGCGTGAACCACGCGCAGGGCAAGAACCTGATCGGCGCGTTCCACCAGCCGGCGTTCGTCGCGATCGATCCGACGCTGCTGGCGACGCTCCCGCGGCGCGAGTTCAGGGCCGGCATGTATGAGGTCATCAAGTACGGCGTCATCGCCAGCCGCCCGCTGTTCGAGCGTGTCGGGTCGTCGATGAAGGCGCTGTTCGCGCGCGACGAGCAGGCGCTGCTGCCGGTGATCCGGGAGTCGTGCGAGATCAAGCTTGCAGTCGTCGCCGAGGATCCGCACGAGCACGGCCGCCGCCGCATCCTCAATTTCGGCCATACAGCCGGCCATGCGCTCGAGGCGGTGACGCGCTATCGCCGGTTCCGCCACGGCGAAGCCGTGGCCTACGGCATGCTGGTCGCCGCCGAGATCGCGGTGACGCGCGGTGCGATGCCGGCCGCCGACCGCGACGCGCTGTCGGCGCTGATCGCCAAGATGGGGCCGCTGCCGGCGGTCGCCGACATACCGATGGCGGAGATTCTCGACGCGATCGGCCACGACAAGAAAGTCGTGGCGGGCACGCTTCACTTCGTGCTGCCGACGGCGATCGGCTCAACGGACGTGGTCACCGACGTCACGACAGACGAGATCGCGCGGGCGCTCACTCGCTGCTGCGGCCTGTGATCGAGCCGCGGCGTGGCGCGGCAGGCTACTCCAGGGCGTGCTCTTTGAGCTTGGCGAGCAGCATCTTGTAGCTGATCTGCAGCAGCTCCGCGGTGCGCCCCTTGTTGCCTTGCGCTTCGGCGAGCACCGCCTGGATCTTCTGTTTCTCGGCCTCGCGGGTGACGCGGCGGATCGCCTCGGCGAGCGTGCCCGAGAGATCGATCTCCTCCCACGGTGACGGCGGTGTCTCGCTCGTGAGCGGCGCCGCGAAGGACAGGTGCAGGTGCCGCGGAAACATCGCGTCCCCTTCGGCGAGGATGACCGCACGCTCGATGCAGTTCTGCAGCTCGCGCACGTTGCCCGGCCAGCCGTAGGTCTGCAACTGGTCCATCGCCTCGGCGGAGATGCCGAGCGGCTTCTTCTTCAAATCGCGGCAGAAGCGCTCCACGAAGTAGCGTGCCAGCACCGGGATGTCCCGCTGCCGCTCGCGCAGCGGCGGTACGGTGATCGGAAAGACCGACAGCCGGAAATAGAGATCCTCGCGGAACCGCTTCGCGGCCACCGCCGCCTTGAGGCCGCGGTTGGTGGCCGCCACCAGACGAACGTCGACCTGCACCGACGCGGTGCCCCCGACCCGCTCGAAGCGCTTTTCCTCGAGCGCCCGCAGGATCTTCGCCTGGAGCGGAAACGGGAGATCGCCGATTTCGTCGAGGAACAGCGTGCCGCGGTGCGCCATCTCGAACTTGCCCGGCTTGCGGGCGGCGGCGCCGGTGAACGCCCCTTTTTCGTAGCCGAAGAGCTCGGTCTCGAGCAGGTTCTCGGGAATCGCCGCGCAGTTGATCGCGATGAACGGCGCGTCGGCGCGCGGGCTCAGCGCGTGCAGCGACCGGGCGAAGAGCTCCTTGCCGGTGCCGCTCTCCCCTTCGAGCAGCACCGTCGCGTCGGTCGAGGCGGCGCGCTGGAGCGCGGCGAACACCCTGCGCAGGGACGGGTCGTCGCCGATGATCTGCGGCGCTCCGCGCCGGACCGCCAGCTCCTCCTTCAGGAGCAGGTTCTCGGCGATGATCCGCCGCTGCTCGAGCGCGCGCGCCACCAGCAACAGCAGATGGTCAGGATCGACGGGCTTGGCGAGAAAGTCCATCGCCCCTTCCTTCATCGCGCGCACGGCGTCCTCGATGCTGCCGTAGGCGGTCATCACGATGACGGGAATGTCGGCGTCGATCTCCTTGGCGGCGCGCAGCACGCCGAAGCCGTCGCCGTCGGGGAGGCGGAGGTCGGAAAGCACCAGGGCGGGTTGCGCCTGCTGCAGCAGCCGCACCGCTTCGGGCTGATCGCGCGCTTCGAGAACGGCGTGGTCCTGCCGCTCCAGCGCGTGCCGCAGCATCGTCCGGAGCGAGTCCTTGTCCTCGACGAGGAGAATCTGATCGCTCAGCGGAGCCAGCCTGCGGGAACGCTCGAACGCCGCGCGTCCTCCTCGATGTCCGCGATCGCCTTCCTGGCCTTCTCGAGATCCAGGTTGACGCGATCGAGTTCAGCCAGCGCCTTCTGGCGCTCGTCGCCGATCTGGGCGCGCTGATAGGGATCGTCGCGCGCCGTGAAATCAGCGGTCAGCCCGTTGATACGCGACTGCAGCGCCTCGCGAAACATCTCTCCCCGCCGCAGATCGTCGCGCGCGGCGGTGATCTTGGCGCGCCAGGCGTTCTCGTCCATCGCCGGCGCGTTGGCGTTCTTGCCGTCGGAATCCTTCGCGTCTTTCTGGTCCTTGGGGTCCTTGGGGTCCTTGACGCCCTGAGCGGACGTGGGGGCGGCCGCAGGCGTGGTCGCCTCGGGCGTGCTGTCGCCCGGAACGGCGATCTTCTTGAGGTCGTCGTTGGTATAGACCTTCGACGCCGGCGCCGCCGCCTTGCGCCGCTCCGCCTCCTTCTTCGCCAGATCACCCAGCGACTGCGCGCAGACGGGAACCGCCAGCGTCAACATCACGCCCGCGATTACGGCGCAAGAACCCTTCATGGACCTTTCTCCTTCGGTATCCATAGTTTAGCACGGCTCTACGGTGTCGCCCGGATCGCCTGCCGCCTCGCCCCGGCCACGCCAGGGCGTATCGACGTCTCGACGGACGCCCGGACAGAACCGGCGCCGAAGGCGGACGCGTGCAGCAGCACACGGCCATCGGGCCCGGCGGCGGTCCATACCGCAACGTAGAAAGGGTGCCGACGCGCGTCGGACGGCACCAGCCGGGATATCGGCCCGTACTCGAACAGGCACCACACCGGACCGGTGAGGCCCGCCGGCGCGGCGCTGTCGCTGTCGGTCTGGCGGCTCGCTGTCAGCCCGAGCAAGTCGATAGTCGAGCCGCCCCACGGGGCGCTCGGCAGAAGGGTCGCGTCGGTGAAGCCGCCCGGAACGGCGCACACCTCGGACAGCGGACCACCGCGTGCGGCACCACTCCAGTCGCCGCGAGTCCGCAGTTGTGCGCTGGACAGCACCACCGCCGCCTGCACCGCATACACCGCAGCCGTGGCCCGCTCGTCGTGCGCGGCAATCATCGACTGGACCGAGCCAAGCAGCGCCAGCGCCACCCCGACACACGTGAGCAAGAGCGCCGCGAAGATCGACGCGATGACCGACACGGGTCAGCCTCCCTGCAGGTTCCGGGGCGCCGCGTCGACGACCACGTCGAGGTCGGGCACGTGCAGCAGCGGGTTCGACGCGACGAACCGCAGGGTGACCCGAACGCGACGCACCCCCATCAACGCGGCATCAGAGGTTCCCGTCACCGTCGACGCGCCGGCCGGGTCGGCGAACAAGGCCACGCTCATCGAGGTCACCCCGTCGAGAACGGGCGCACTGTAGCCGCTCGACTCGTCGCGCCTGATCAACTGCCGCGACACGGGATCGACGCGGTAGGTATGCACGGTGCCGGCGGCGACAGCGCTGTCGGGATCGAGCGCGCACCCGGCCAGCGGCGCCGCCAGCTGCAGCGTGTCGCCGCTGACGCCCGCGACTCGCAGAGCGGTGCGGCATCTGCTGGGCGTGAACGCCATCGCGGATGTGCCCGAAACGAATCCGCAGGCGCTCTGGCCGGTGGGACAGACGGAAGAATCCTGGAGGGCCAGGCTCGTCACGCCCAGAGCAACAGCGAGCGCCGGCCGGCCCTGGGCATTGCGGCTGGTCGTCGTCCACATCGTGATGCCGCCGTCGGGCGACGGCGCGATGGGCGGAAACGTCCGGACGAGCGGCCCCGCCGCCTCGCCGAACTCGATGCCGGCGCCGCAATCCCGGAGTTCGCTCGCCAGCACCTGCAGCGCAACCCGCCCGCGCTGCTGGACGTCGAGGCTCTCGGGCTGACTGCGCGCCAGCGTCTGGCTGGCGAGAACGAGCGAGAGAATCGCGCCACTCAGCAGGACGCCGAGCGTCGCCGACACGATCAATTCGATCAAGCTCACGACGCACCCGCCTCGACGATGGTCGCGAGTTCGATCGTCGATGCCGCCAACGCCGCGGCCGGCAGAGCCCGCACCGTCACCACCGCCACGCCAGGGGCGAACGTCGTCAACGGCGCGATGAGCCAGCGCCGTTCCATCCTGACACCCGACACGGTGATGACGTCCGAAGAGCCGTCGACAGAACGATCGAGGGCGCCGGATGCGCCCGGTGGCGCCGTCCCTCCGGCAATGGTTGCGGCCAGTTCATCCAGCTTGGCCATCGCGGCGGACATCAGCGCGAGCTGCTGCCTCGAGGCGACGTCGTACCGCAGAGCCGCTATCAGGAGCTGCGCGCAGCCGGCCGCGACGGTCACGACGATCGCCGTCGCCACGAGTACTTCGATGAGCGTAAAACCCGATGCGTTGCGTGGCATGCGCGTGCGCCGCTGCAACGCACGCGCCAGCGGAGAATGCAGGACAGCAGAGGGCAGACGTGCGGGAGCGCTATCCGTCAACGTCCGCGAGCGGGAGCGTCACTGTGAACCGAGTGCCCGCGGCGGGTTCCGACTGCACGTTGACGCGGCCGTTGTGGATGACGACGATCTTCTGCACGAGCGCCAGGCCGAGCCCGGTTCCCCTCGCGCGCGTGGTGACGAACGGACGGAAGATCCGCGACGCGATTGCGGGATCGACGCCGGGACCGTTGTCGATCACCGACACGCGCACGAGATGTTGTGAGGGGTCGATCGCGCATTCGACGGCGATGTGGGGCTGCATGTTCGCGTCGACGCAGGCTTCGAGGGCGTTGCGGCACAGATTGCTGAAGGCCTGGCGCAGCAGCACTTCGTCTCCCTGCACCGTCGCGGCGGCGCCTTCGACGACGACGGAGCCGCCGTGCGCGGTGGCCTCCTGGCGGAACTCGTCTGCTGCGCGCTCGACGATCGACAACAAATCTACCGTCCCGAGCACGAGCTCGGCCGGCTTGGCGAAGTTGAGGAAATTGCGGACGATCGCGCCGAGCGCATCGGTTTCGTCGCGGATCCCGATCACGTAGGGGTGCATGTCCGCGGACAGCTTGGCCAGATCCAGCAGACGCGCATAGCCGTGGATCGTCGCCAGCCCATTGCGGAATTCGTGCGCGATGCCCGCCGTCAGCTCGCCGACCTCCGCCAGGCTCTCCTTCAGGCGCAGCTGTTCCTCGAGCTCGACGACGTCGGTGAGGTCGGCGAAGAGACAGATCGCGCCGCCGCGATCGGCCTGCGGATCCGTGATCGGCGACACGGTCACACCCAGGTGGGTCGGTCGCTCCGGGTCGGTGTCGATGCGCACCGTTCGGCGGCGCACCCCCTTCCTGGTGTCGAGGCACTCCTGGATCAGCGCGGCCAGTGGCTGCGCCGTCCGCAGGACGTCGGCGACGTCGCCCACCAGCCCGGCGTCGGACAGGCGAAGCAGCTTGCGTCCGAACGGGTTCAACGCCTGCACCCGCCTGTCCGGTCCGACCACGAGCAGGCCGGACGTGAGGCTGGCGATGATCTCGTCGCTCAGCCGCTCGGAGGCTTCGGCGCGCTCGGCCATCGCCTGCTCGCTGAGCCGCAGGCGGCCAAGCGCCTCCTCCATCGCCTCGGTCATGAATGCGGTTTCGCCGCCCTCCCCCCGGCGCGACTGCGCCAGCTGCCGCGCCGCGGCGAACACGCGCAGGACGGCGAACGCCAGCCCGCCGGCGAGGACGGCGACGATGGCCGTGAGGCCGATGAGGGTGTACGCGGAGATGTTCACGCGGCAGCGCGCGGGCCGGATGGCGGGCGCGCTCCCATTCTAGCGGTTCTCCGGCTGCTGACTGGTTCGGCCGCCGCAGCTGACGGCAGGTCAGCGTGCGACAACCCGATCACAGTTTCGCGAGATACCACGCCAGGATGACGTCGCCGTACAAGCTGGCGGCCAGCGCCGCCGCCGCCAGCATCGTCCCGAAGGGCACGGCGGTCGCCATATTGGCGCGGCGCGTCGCGATGAGCGCGACGGCGACGACCCCGCCGATCATCGTCGACAGGATGAACGTGAGCAGCACGAGCCGCAGTCCCAGCACCGCCCCCACCATCGCCAGCATCTTGACGTCGCCGAAGCCCATCGCCTCGATCTTGCGCAGTCGGAACCACGCCTCGGCAATCACCCAGAGAATCCCGCCGCCGACGACCATCCCGGCCAGCGACATCAGCGGACCGGGCGGCAGGAACAGACTGCTCGCGAACCCGACGACGATTCCCGGCAGCGTGATGCGATCGGGCAGGATCTGATGCTCGAGGTCGATCGCAAAGAGCACGATCAGCGCGCACGCGAACGGAAGGCGTATGGCGAGCAACGGATCCGCGCCGAAGACGAGGCCGTGCCACACGAACACCGCGCACGTGATCGTCTCGACGAGCGGGTAGCGGAGCGCGATCGGCGCCTGACAGGACCGGCAGCGGCCGCCGAGCAGCGCGTAGCTCACCACCGGGAGGTTGTCGCGCCAGGTGAGAGCGTAGCCACAGTGCGGGCAGCGCGAACGCGGGGTGACGACCGACTGCTTGAGCGGCAGGCGGTGGATGCAGACATTCAGGAAGCTGCCGACGCACAACCCGACTACGGCGAGCCCGAGGATCAGGACCGGCGTCTGCAGCGGCGTCATCGAGGCGCCTGCAGCTGCCCGGGCAGCGGGAAGAGATGCGATTCGCGCGCGACGGTGATGTCCCCCGTCGCCGGGTCGATGACGAACGGCGTGCCCGACGAATCGACGGGCAGGGCCGGATGCCGCCCGGCCGCCGTCGCGCGGCGCCACTCGTCCATCACGTCCATCGCGTCGAGCTGCGCGAGCCGCAGCCGCGCGGAATCGCGGAGCCACGGCTCGTCGGCCTGGGCGAGCTGTGTCCACAGGGCGCGCGAACCGGCGCGGTTGCCGCCCTCGGCGAGCGTCACCGCGGCAAGCGGGCGCAGCCAGTTCGGCGCACCGGGTAGCGCGGCGGCTCGCCCGAACAGGTCGGCGGCGCTGTGATAGTCGTGCAGGTGCCAGTAGTAGACGAACCCGAGGTCCTGCATGTACTGCCACTTGTCGGGCTGCGCCTTTAGTCCCTTCTTCAGCAGCGCGATCGCGAGATCCGGGCGTCCGGGGCCGCCGGGGTACGGCTCGCCCAGGAAGATTGCGCCGAAGCGATACGCGATGCCGAAGTACGGATCAAGCGTGGTCGTCAGATCGAGCAGCGGGTACAGCAGCGCGTAGGTGCGGACGTGGGTCGGCGCCGAGAGTCGCTCGCGCCCGAAGTGCTGCAGCGCGCGGATCCAGTACACGTCGGCGGCGAGGCCGCGATATCCAAACGCGAGACGCCTGGCGGCCGCGGGCGAGCGGACATAGAGCAGCTCCGGCTGGTCGGCCTCGGCCGGCGGCGACCAGCGATCCTCGTTGGCGTGCAACACGACCGCCGCCGCCAGACAGACCAGGGCGAGCGCGATCGGCAGCACTGCAGAGCCGACGCGAGTGCGCGCACCGGAGCTGGAGTTCGCGCCGGAGGCGGAGCTCCGGCCTCCACGTCCCGGGCGGGTCTGCGGACCCGGCGCGTCCCGCTCCGCCGTCACTTGAAGTCCCGCCTCGCGAAGATCGCCGAGGCGCCAAAGAGCAGCGCCGCGATGTAGACGAGGGCGTAGAGCGCGCTCGACGCGAGGTAGGCGGCGCTCACCGGCATGCCGTGAACGACCGCCAGCTTTACGTCGAATTTCGAGAAATCGGGCAGCAGATAGTAGGCCACGCGGGCAATCACCGACGCCGCCGGTGCACTGACGACGTCGTCGAAGTGGCGGAGGTCGGCGCTGAACTGTCCGGCGACGTAGACGCCGAGGGTGAAGATGGCCGACAGCATCGGACTCGAATAGCTGGAGAAGAAGACGGCCACGGCCGTGACGACGGCGATGTCGACATAGACGAGGGCCATCGCCTTCAGCAACGCCGGATCCATGGCCGGGGCGTCCCAGGCGCGCTGGACATTCGCCGGCACGCCGCGCGACAGCATGAACAGCACCGCATAGAGCGCGATGGTCATGACGACCGTGTTGACCAGCAGCGTCAGCAGCAGTCCGGCGTACTTGCCGACGATGAACTCGCCGCGGCGGATCGGCTTGGCGAGCAGCGGATAGGCGCTCCGCCGATCGACCTCCTTCGACACGAGGCTGATGCCGACGAAGACCGCGATGAACACGCCGAAGAGCGACGTCGCCGACAGTCCGAGGTCCTTGATGATCTTGACGTCCTGGCCGGCGGTCAGCTGGCCGATGACGATCGACGCGCCGATGAGCACCAGCGCAAACAGCGCCAGGTTGTAGAACACCTTGTCGCGCACCGACTCGCGGAAGACGGCGACGGCGACGACCGACGCCGTCTTCATCGCGCCCCCTCCCCTACTTCCGCGACCCGCCGCACGAACACGTCCTCGAGCGTTTCGCGCACCGGATTCAGCGACACCAGCGTGCAGCCCGCAGCGACCAGATCGCGGAGCATTTCGTCGGGCCGGCCGTCGGGCGCCAGGTCGATGACGTAGCGGCCGCCGGCGACGCCGACGACCTTGCGGGCACGCGCGCGAACCCGCTCGAGCGCCGGCTCCGGCACGTTCGCCATGACCAGTTCCCAGCCCTGGACCTCGAACGCCCGCATGTCGGCCAGCCGCCCCGCCGCCGCGAGCCGCCCCTTGGCGACGATCGCCACCTGGCTGCAGAGCGCCTCGGCGTCCGACAGGATGTGCGAGCTGAAGAAAATCGTCCGGCCGGCGTCGCGCAACTCCAGCATCAGCTCGCGGACGTCGCGGCGACCAAGCGGATCGAGGCCCGACATCGGTTCGTCGAGAAAGATGACGTCCGGCTCGTTGAGCAGCGCCTGCGCCAGCCCGACGCGCTGCAGCATCCCTTTGGAGAACTTGCGCAGCTGGAGACGGCGTTCGGCCCCGATGCCGAGGCGATCCAGGGTACGGCTGATGCGGGCACGCCGCTCGGCCGCCGGCATGCCGAACAGCCGGCCGTAATAGTCGAGCAGTTCGTCGGCGGTCAGGTGATCGTAGAAGTAGGGGTTTTCGGGAAGATACCCGATGCGCCGCCGAACGGCGATGTCGCCGACCGGACGGCCGAGAATCTCAGCTTCGCCGCTCGTCGGAAACACCAGCTGCATGAGCAGCTTGAGCGTCGTGGTCTTGCCGGCGCCGTTGGGACCGAGGAAGCCGAAGACCTCGCCCGCCCCGACCTCGATCGACAGGCGATCCAGCGCCCGGTACGGGCGGGGCCGCCAGAATCCAACGAGATAGTCCTTGGTGAGTTCGTGCGTCCGGATCGCTGTCATCGAGTCTGAACGCTTATCGGCGGGGGGCCGTCCTCGGTGTAACCCGGCGCGCCAGATCTCACTTGGCGCGGGAGAGCTCCAACTGGATGAGCGAATCGAGATACTGCGGCGCGATGCCGCCGGCCGGAAGCGCGCGTCCGTTGATGAAGAAGGTCGGCGTCGAATGCACGTTGAGCGACGCGCCGACGGCGGCGTCGGTCTTCACTTCCTGGATGGCTTTGTCGTAGCCGGCCTGAAAATCCGGGACCTTCGCCACATCGGCCGCCGCCTTGCGCACGGTGTCCGGGCTGAGCTCGTCCTGATGGACGAAGAACCAGTCCCTGATCGTTTCGGCCGTGCCGGAGCGCTTGGCGAGCACGTAGAGCGCCGAGGCGTCGCACGACGCGACGAAGTTGGCGGCGGGCACGCTCGCGTTGCAGTGCGAATTGAGCGGCCAGGTCTTGAAGAGGAACGCGACGTCCTTGGGGTCGCCGGTGTACTTGTCGAGCACCGGCTTCAGCGCGAAATAGGCGTCGCGGCAGTGCGGACACTGGAAATCGGCGAACTCGACGACGAGGACCTTCGACCCGTTGTTGTCATACGGGAAATTGGCGAGCTTTGGCTGGAGGTCCCACCATTTCGCCAGCTCCGTCTTCTGATCGTCGCTGAGCGTCGGGATCGGGCGCGCCTGCGGGCGGTCCGCTTCGCGCGGAAACACCGTCATGCCCCACGAGGCGCCGGCGATGAAGAGCACGGCAACCGCCAGCGCCAGCGGCGTGCCGACGAGCACGCGCATGTCGCGGAGCAACCGGGACGGCAACGAGGACATGGGCACCGAACTGGCTCCTCCGGCCACGACGAACACCCCGACGACGGCGATGTAGGTGGCGACGCATAGCGGGCAGACTTCCTTCAGGACGAAGAACGACGCGTAGGCGAGGTAGAGCACGACGGCCAGGCCGATGGTGGCGCCGGCAAAGACATAGGCGGGTGCGCTGTCCTTGATCGCGCTGCTGCGGCCGCGCGCCGCCCACAGCATCAGGAGCACCCACGTGAAGAACAGCACGCCGCCGACCGCGACCGGAACGCCGGCGACCGAACCGTAGCGGCTCAGATAGGCGGCGCGGCAGCTGACCGTCGCGCTGATGTCGCAGAAGCTGGAATAGTCCGGGTTCTCGATCAGGTTGTAGTGCACGTAGGTCGCCGCCGAGGAGGCCACCAGGCCCAGCAGCGAGAACGCCACCAGCAGTTTCCGGGCGAGCGGAGTCATGGGAACCGCGTCATTTTAGCCTATTTCAGCTCGCGGCCGTGGGAGGGGGCGCCCGACTCGGCCAGGTCCTCTCGAAACGACTTGTCGTCGTCGACGTAGAGGACGCGATCGGCGTTGATCCCGTAGAACGCCGCCCCGCTGGCGCCAGGCTTCAGGGGATCCGCGGTGGCGGCATACCCATCGGCGACCGCCGCGCCGTTGCAGGCGGGCGGCGCGTCGTTGAGCGGCTTGCCCGCCAGATGCAGGCTGTAGCCCGATTTCTCGATCGTCTCCGCGGAGGTCAGGTCCGGGCTCAGGAACGCCGCCCCGGTCACCGGCGATGGCTGCCCGAGCCCCGGCAAGGTGGCGGCGTATTTCAAGTTGCCGCAGGTCATCGAGAACTGCGCCTGCGCGGAGGCAATCGACCGCATCGAGGACAGCGCCGACGCCTCGTTGCCGCGCGCCTGCATGCCACGATATTCGTTGAAGGCGATCGCCAGCAGCACCCCGATGATCGCCAGCACGATCATCAGCTCGATGAGCGTGAAGCCGCGATTGCGGCCGGAATCTGAGGAGACCCCCGCCGGCGCCTGGCGCCGGCGACGCCGGGCCCCGACGAATGCCGAGACGACACCGATCACCGCCACCCCTGACATGGTAAGACCGACGAACAGCGCGCGCGGCCGGTAGCTGAAGCGCACGGTGTGGCGGCCCGCGGTCAGCGGCACCGCGCGGTAGATCGCCGCGGTACGCACGATCGGGACGGGCCGGCCGTCGACGTCGGCCTGCCAGTCGGCCGCGTAGGAATCCCTCAGCACCAGGAAAGATTCGCGCGACACGACCGCCTCGACCGTCACGCGCGACGGCGTGTCCTCCACGATACGCGCTTCACCGGCGCCGTCCGTGTCGGGCAGCCGCGGGTCGAAGAGCGCCTCCCGGTCGCGCGGCTCAGCGGCAAAGGCCACGCGCGCCGCATCGGGATGACACTCATAGACGCGCATGTTCCAATCAGACACGTCGGCGACGACCCGCCAGGACGCCTGGGCCGGGTAGTTGTCATTGGCCACCGGCAGCACGCACCAGCGGACGCCTGAGCGCCGGAGAAAGGCATCCCGCTCCTCGGCCGACGCCTGCTCGAAGCGGCGGACCGTACCCTCGTACTCGGCCGGCCACAGATACGGGAGATCATAGGAAAGCGCTTCGCGCACCCCCCATCCGGAGGGAGCCATCGGCAGGTTGGCGTTGAGCTCCATGCGCCCCTGCACGGCGCTGGCTTCCGCGGGGATCTGCCAGGTCGGCGCGGCGTCGGGATCGCCGGTGTTCATGTAGCCGCGCACGCGGCCGCCAATATAGACGCGCGCCACGCCAGAGGCGCCGGTAAACCAGGCCGGCGGCGTCAGGCGCGCCACTTCCAGGGTCGGGTTCAGACCGCCGTTGGTCACGAGCAGATCCATGCCCGCGACCGCAGCGAGCAGCCACCAGGCGTAGGGCCGGCGCCTGGCGAACGCGGTGAGGGCCGCGGCGGCAAGACACATCCCGCCGGCGCGCAGCGCGAGCGGCGGCGCCACGCGGGTCAGAAACAGGACGCCGGCGTCCACATCTTTCAGGTGCGTGTCGACGGCCAACCGGTAGCACAGGGCCTGCAGCATCTCGGGCCGCGCCAAGAGCGCCAGTGTCGCGACGACAAGCGCCGTACCGATCGCCGCCGCCAGCCAGACGCCCTTCGTGCCAGCCCGCCAGCCGTCGGCTGCCATCACCGCGACGGCAAAGACCGCGAACACGATGTACTTCACCGGGAAGCGGAAGTACATGAGCGGCGGTACGAGACGGCGCAGCAGCGGATAGAGCGGAGTGTAGCCGCCGAGCGCGGCGATCGTGAACGCGACGGCCACGACGATCCAGAAGCCGTTGCGCCGCCAGTCGGCCGCCCCCGCGCACGCCAGCAGCAGCACGAGTGGTCCCACATATAGCGAATAGAAGAAGGGGTCGCGGCCGAAGTTGAGCGCGCCCATCCACGGCAGATCGGCGAGGAAGGCGGTGTAGTAGTCGCCGAAGAGGTGCGGCGCTGCCGCCTCCCACAAGGACAACGGGTGCAGGGACCAGAAATCCGGGGTGGCCAGGGCCGCCCGATGCGCGCTCACGCTGGCGGCCATCGTCGGCACGAGCTGCACCGCCGCGAGCAGCGCGCCGAGGACGAGCCCCCCGAGACACGGGAGCGCGGGCCGCCGCTGCAGGGTCGCGGCCGCCGCCACCACGCCGGTGGCCGCCCACGTCACCGGCTCGCCGCAGAGTGCCTGCAGCCCGAACGCGATCGCGACCGCCGGGAACGATTCCGCGGCGAGCACCCATGGCACGAGCGCCACCGACCACGCGAGATTCGGCGTGTTGAGCATCGACACGACGGGCCCCGACAGCGCGAACGCCACGGCGCCGAATGCCGCTGCCGCGTCGTTCGGCGACGCCGCGCGCTGGAACCGGCGCCGCAGGAACACGAACATCCCGAGCGCGGCGATCGGGAGCGGCAGCGCGATCCAGAGATTGAAGGACACGACGTCGGAGGGAAGCAGCCGCACCGCGACGGTCACGGGCATCATCAGCTGATTCAGCGCATCGGCGATCGCCGACTGCCCCCCGGCCACATACGGATCCCACCAGGGCGCGTGGCCCCCGAACACCGTGTGGCGCAGCCAGAGGTGACGCGACCAGAAGAAGAACGACAGGTCGCGGACATAGAAAATGCGCGACGTCGTCCACAGCCCGAACACCGGCAGAAGCGAGACGGCGAGTACGCCCCACGCCCACCGGGATGGCTTCACCGGCGGCGCCGCTCCACCAGACATGACAGGCCCAGGAGCAGGGCGGTGACCGCGCTGATTTGCGCGCCCAGGTAGAACGCCGACGGGTGATACGTGAAGGAGACGACGTGTGAGCCGCGCGTCAGGTGAACGGCGCGGAACAAGCCGTCGGCGCGAATCATCGGCGCCGGCGTGCCGTCCACCGCTACCCGCCAGTCGGGATTGTAGGTGTCGAGCAGCGCCAGATAGCCGTCGCCCGGCAGGCCGGCGCGGATCACGACGCGGTTGAGGCCGTCTTCGAGGAAGTCGGCCGACTTGGGAACCGGCGCGCCTGGCATACCGGCCGGCGGCGGCGGTCGGTCGCTCACCAGCACACCCGTTGACGGGTCGAAACGCTCCTGGAACATCCCCTGGATCTGCCACTCCACGCTCGGCCCGAGCAGCGCGTCGCCGACGACATAGGCGCGTCGCGCACCGGGGAAGGCGTCGTAGAGATGTTCCTGTTCCGCGCTGACGAGCTGCGCCAGCGGTTTCGCTCCTGGATACGGCGGCGTCGGCAGGACGACGAACCGCGTGCCGACACGCTGCAGATAGCGGAGCCGATCCGCTCTCGGCGCGATCTGGAACCAGCCGCCGGCGCGGGCGAACTCGGTCGGCCACAGCACCGGCAGGTCGAAGGAGAGCGATTCACGGATCGCCGCCCCAGAAGGGTTGAACAGGAACTGGTTGATGATCAGAAAGCGCTGAGTCAGCTCGTCGTACTCGTCGAGATAGCGCGCATAGCGGGGCGCGTCGACGTCGGTGGTGTTGACGTAGCCTTCGAGACGGCCGCCGACGTAGACGCGTTCGTGCGAATCGTGCGGAATCTGTTCGGTCCAGGCAGGGGCGGCGATGAGCCGGGCGTCGATGGTGGGATTGACGCCGGCGTTCGACCCGAGCAGATCGACGACCGCCATCGCGCCGAGCACGCCCAGCGCCAGCCGCCACTCGCGGCGCGCCGAAGCCGCCACCCAGAGCAGGAAGGCGGTGCAGAGCAGTTTCAGCATCAACGCCGAGAACAGCGGCCGGGCGCGGTAGAGGACGAATTCCGCCCCCTGGATCGGGTTGGGCACGTGCGCCCACCGGGCGAGTTCAAAGCAGGCGCGGATCGGCAGCGCCGGCGCGATCAGCACCCACGCGACGAATCCATAGGCGAGCGCCGCGAGCAGGCACGCCGCGACCAGCACGCCGCGCAGCGGACGGCGCGGCACGTCGCGGTCGAGCAGCCATTCGAACGCGAACGCCGCCAGCGTGGCGATGCCGAACGCGCTGAGCGAGAGGTACTTGACCGGAAACCGGAAGCTGCGCAGCGGCGGAATCAGCTCGCGCAGGAGCGGGTAGACCGGCGTGAAGCGGCCGAGCGATGCAATCGCGCATGCCGCGATCACGGCGGTCCAGAAGATGGTGCGTGGACGCCGTGAGATCGCCGCCACCGCGGCCAGCATCGCCACCGGCACGCCGATGTACATGGAGTAGTAGAACGGATCGCGGCCGCTGTTCAGCGCCAGCATCCATCCCGTCTCGCGGAGGTTCGAGTGGAAGAAGTCGCCGAAGAAGTGCGGCACGGCGAGCTCGAAGAGCGCCAGCGGATGAAACGCCCAGAAGTCCACGTCGACCGCCAGCGCGCGCAGCGAGTGACGGCTGGCGTCGAGCAGCGGGACGTACTGAACGGCGGCGAGCAGCACGCCGGCCACTTCGCCGGCCGCGGCGAGCAGCGCAATCTGCGGCCGCCGCCATCGCCCCTCAGGCAGCGCCGCGTAGGCGCCGGCGATCACCAGCGTCGCGGCGAGCGTGACCGGTTCTCCCGCGAGCGCCTGCAGCGCGATCATCAGCGCAAACAGGGCCGTCGCTGCCGCGGTGCCGCGTTCGATCAGCCGCTCGAGCGCCCAGAACACGTACGGCACCGCCGCGACCGACCACGACAGATTCGGAAAGTTGGTCGACGAGACGATCGTCCCCGAGAGGGCGTAGGCGACGGCGCCGAATGCCGCGGCCGACGGTCTCGACTGCCGCCGCAGGAACGCGTACATGCCAAGCCCGGCGAGCGGCACCGGCAGTCCCACCCACAAGTTGTACGCGACCAGCTCCGGCAGGAGCAGCCGGATCGGCAGCGAAGGCAGGTGGAACAGCTGATACAGCGCATCGTTGACCGCCGGCTGCCCGTTGGCGACATAGGGATCCCAGAACGGAAACGTCCCAGACCAGACGGCGTGGCGGAGGAAGAAGAAGCGCGAGCGGAAGGAGAGGACGAGGTCGCGGACGAAGAAGACCCGCGTCAGCGTGAACATGCCGGCCACCGGCAGCGTCGAGACGACGAGCACCAGCAGGACGGGAAGCCAGGAAGCAGACGAGAGCGAGGAAGCGACGCGGCGTCCGTCCGGCGTGGCGTCCGATTGTGCCGTCGGCGTGTCGTGCCGGATCACTGGATGGGGGTGCCTCCTGAGGGAGCCCCCGTGTCGGTCCCGGAGGATCCCGACGCGGTGAGCTGCCACACGGTGCCGGTCGTGTTCGTGAAGAAATACCGGGTACCGGTGCTGGTCGACGTCGGATCGGCCCAGACGTGGAATCCGCTGGCGAGATTGGTCGCGCCGTTACAGGCCGTCAATCCCGAGAGGGTAGCGCCTGACAGCGTCACCGTGTACCCACTCTTGGTCACGACCGGTGCCCGCGCCAGATCCGGACTGAGGAAGGGCGCGCCCCCCGACGGCCCTGAGCCGAGGATATCGAGCGCCGCCGCGTACTTGCCGGCGGCGCAGCTCGCCGAGAAGGTACCTTCGGCACTGGTGACGGCGCGGAGCGATCCGATGGCCCACGCCTCGTTCCCCGAAATCCTCGCTCGCATCAGTCCCGGCACGGCAATCGCCGCAATGATACCGATAATCGCGACGACGATGAGGAGTTCGACGAGCGTGAAGCCGTTCGAGCGGCGCAGTCTCATGTTCGCGGCCAAAAAAAATGCGGACCCTCAGGTCCGCGGGACTCTTCGACTCTGGAGCGGCCCTCCGGTGAAGGCCGCTCCAGGCCTTATCCTACTGGATCGTCGCGCCGCCCGACGGAGACGCCGCGTCGGTGCCGCCGGCACCCATCGACGCCGTGCCCTGCCAGATCGTGCCGGTCGTGTTGGTGAAGAAGTAGCGGGTGCCCGTCGACGTCGAGAGCGGATCCGCCCAGGCGTGATAGCCGGAGGCGAGCGCCGTGGCTGCGTTACAGGCCGTCGCCCCGGTCGCCGCCGTGCCGCTCATCGAGACGCTGTAGCCGCTCTTGCTGACCGTGGTGCCGGAGCTGAGATCGGGGCTGATGAACGCCGACCCGCCCGCAGGACCGCTGCCCAGCGTATCCAGGCCCTGCGCATACAGGCCGTTGGCGCAGCTCGCCGCGAAAGTGGACTGCGCGCTGCTGATCGCGCGAAGTGATCCGATCGCCGATGCTTCGTTACCCGAGATGCGGGCCCGCAGCAGGCCGGGGACCGCGATCGCCGCGATGATGCCGATGATCGCCACGACGATCAACAGCTCGATGAGCGTGAAACCCTTCTGACTACGGACTCTCATTGTGTTGCTCCTCAATTTTGATGACCACGCAGATAACGGGAACGTTGCGCGTGTTGCCCATGGATGAGCAACCGGAGTGCCAGGCAGAGATTCAAGTGGGCATTACGTCCTAAATGACGCAATAACAATGTGTTAGCGCAGTCCTTCCGGACCGGAGCGCGGTGACGTTTTTCGGCGGGTGACAGAGATCGTCAGTTCCGTCTGCCAGAAAATTGTCGAGCCCAAAAGCAAAAGGCAGGACGCCCGCTCATGCGGACGTCCTGCCTCGGGATGACCTCCCGTGAACGCCGAACTGCTTACTGGATGGGCGCGCCGCCCGACGGTGAGGCGGCATCGTTACCGCTCGACATCGTCGCCGTGCCCTGCCAGATCGTGCCCGTGGTATTGGTGAAGAAGTAGCGGGTGCCCGTCGACGTCGACAGCGGATTCGCCCAGGCGTGATAGCCGGAGGCGAGCGCCGTGGCTGCGTTACAGGCGGTCGCCCCAGTCGCAGCCGTGCCGCTCATCGAGACGCTGTAGCCGCTCTTGCTGACGGTGGTCCCCGAGCTCAGATCCGGGCTGATGAACGCCGAACCCCCCGCAGGGCCGCTGCCCAGCGTATCCAGGCCCTGCGCATACAGGCCGTTGGCGCAGCTCGCCGCGAACGTCGACTGCGCGCTGCTGATCGCGCGGAGCGAACCGATGGCCGAGGCCTCGTTACCCGAGATTCGGGCTCGCAGCAGGCCGGGGACCGCAATCGCCGCGATGATGCCGATGATCGCGACGACGATGAGAAGCTCGATGAGGGTAAAGCCCTTTTGGTTCTGCATTGGTCTCTCTCTGTTCCTTTCGAAATTGTCGTTACGCAACAGGAAAGAGCAAGCAGGGTGCCGCCTCGACCATCCACGCCGTAAACGGTCAAACAGTTACGTATCAGCTGCTTAGCACACTAATTCCTTCGGCAGATCCTTCCTGAGTCGTGACGCAAACGGCAGAAGTGACATTTCGCGTCACGACCGCCGGCGACGAAATGTCACAAACCGCTACTGAATGACCGACCCACCGGAAGGCGTACCGGCGTCGGTGCCGGCGGCACCGAGCGAGCTCATGGCCTGCCAGATCGTGCCAGTAGTATTGGTGAGGAAGGATCGGGTGCCGCCGGAGGCCGAGGCAGGGTCGGCCCAGGCGTGAAAACCGGAGGCCAGGTTCGTCGCGCCGTTGCAGGCGGCCGAGCCGGTGGCGGCGGTGCCGGTCATCGAGATGCTGTAGCCGCTCTTGACCACGGTGGTACCGGTGCTCAGGTCTGGACTGATGAAGGCGGACCCGCCCGAGGGACCGCTGCCGAGGACGTCGAGGCCCTGTGCGTAAAGGCCGTTGGCGCAGCTCGTCGCGAACATCGACTGCGCGCTGCTGACGGCGCGGAGCGATCCGATCGCCGACGCCTCATTGCCGGAGATGCGCGCCCGGAGCAGGCCCGGGACGGCAATCGCGGCGATGATGCCGATGATCGCGACGACGATGAGCAGTTCGATCAGGGTGAACCCCTTCTGATTCGTCATGAACACCTCGAGAAATGGTGGAGAGCCCTGGGATCTGGGACGGGGCTCACGGGGCAAACGAGGTGCCGCGGGTGCCGGACGCGCGATGTCTTGGGAAGTGGCTGGAGCGGAGAGACTTGCGTGAACGGGTGTTACTTCAGGTTGTATTTCTTCATGTAATAGCGGAAGGATCGGAAGCTCATCCCGAGCAGCTCGGCGGCCTTCACCTTCACGCCGCCGGAGCGGCGGAGTGCTTCGGCGATGTACTCCCGTTCCACGTGCTGGACGTGCTGTTCGAGATCGAAGCCGTGGTCGAGCGTCGGCCGGCCGATCGGCGGCGGCGCGTCGGACGCGGCGGCCGCGGCGGCGCCGGCGGGCGAAATCACAGCCTGAGCGCGACCCCGCACGGTTTCCGGCAGGCTTTCCGGAAGAATCGACGCCGAACGCTCGAGCGCCACGGCGCGTTCCATCGCGTTCTCGAGCTCGCGGACGTTACCCGGCCACGCGTGGGCGGTCAGACTGGCCAGGGCCTCGCCCGAGATGCCGGTGATCGGCTTGTTCATCTGGGCGGCGAACTTGGCCACGAAGTGCTCCGCGAGCATCGCCACGTCGTCGCGCCGCTCCCGCAGCGGCGGCAGTCGAACCGGAATCACGTTGATCCGGTAATAGAGGTCTTCGCGGAACTGTCCCTCGGCAACCATCTTGGCGAGGTCGCGGTTGGTGGCGGCGATGATGCGGATGTCGGCGTCGATTTCCTCGTTGCCGCCGACGCGGCGGAGCTTGCGCTCCTGCAGCACGCGCAGGACCTTCACTTGCAGCATCGGGCTCATCTCGCCGATCTCGTCGAGGAAGATGGTGCCCTTGTCGGCGAACTCGATCAGCCCCTTCTTGTTGCCGTCGGCGCCGGTGAAGGCGCCGCGCATGTGTCCGAAGAGCTCCGAGTCGAGGAGCGTCTCGGTGAGGGCGCCGCAGTTGACCGCGACGAACGGACGATCGCTGCGCGGCGAGCGCACGTGGATCGCGCGGGCGACGAGCTCCTTGCCGGTACCCGACTCGCCGGTCACCAGAATGGTGCTGCCGGTGCCGGCGATCGTGTCGACCAGCTCGAAGACCTGGCGCATCGCGGCGCTGTTGCCGATGATGTTGGAGAACTGATGCGCCGTGTGCATGGCGCGCTTGAGCAGTCCGTTCTCCTGCTGCAGCCGCCGCCGATCGAGCTCCTTGCGGATGCGGAAGCGCAGCACTTCGGTGTTGAACGGCTTCTCGACGTAGTCGTTGACCCCGAGCTGGGCGACGCCGCGAATCAGATCCGGCGAGCCGTAGGCGGTCACCATGATGGCGATGATCGCGGGATTGACGCTGCGCGCGTGGCGCAGCACCTCGAGGCCGTCCACATCGGGCATGCGGGCGTCGGACACGATCAGATCGAATGGGCGCGCGTTGAGCAGGTCGATCGCGGTGCGGCCGTTCTCCGCAACGGCGACCTCGTGCCCCTCGCGCTTGAGGAGAATCGCCAGCATCTCGCGCATCGAGCGCTCGTCGTCGACGACCAGGATCCGGGCGGAGTCGGCCGGCTTGGAGTCGGCCGGGCGGACGGGCTCGGCGGTGCCGGCCATTACGCCACCCCCGGCCGGCCGGCGGCCAGCAGCTTGTCGTAGGCCGTCTCGGCCGCCACGAGCGGGAAGGCCACTTCCACGGTCGTCCCCTTCCCTTTCTGCGAGGCGACGCGGACTTCGCCCCCGTAGTCGGTCGCGATGCGATGCACGATCGAGAGCCCCAGGCCGGTGCCGCGCGCAAACCCGCCGCGGAACGGTTGGAAAATGCCGTCGAGCTCCTCGGCGGCGATGCCGACGCCGTCGTCCTGCACCGCAATCACCACTTCGCCCGCCGTTCCTGCGGCCCCGTCCGCCGTCTCGTTCCTGGCCGGGATGCCGGCCCGCACCGACAGCCGCAGCGTGCCGCCGTCCGGCATGGCGCGCAGGCCGTTGGTCGCCAGGTTCCAGACGATCTGGCGGATCTGCGCCTCGTCGGCGCGGAAGACCACCGGCTCCGCCGGGACGTCGACGACGATGGCGTGGCGGGCCGTGACCTCGGCGTTGTTCTCGAGCAGCCGGGCCGCATCCGTGACGCTGCGGCGCAGATCGAGGTCGTTCATCGCGTTCCGCTGCGGACGGGCAAAGGCCAGGAAGCTCCGGATGGTGTCGTTGAGCCGATCCGACTCGCGCAGCACGATGTCCATCAACTGGGACTGCTCCTCCGTCAGCGGCAGGTCGGCTCGCAGGATCTGGATCGACCCGGCCATCGAGGCGAGCGGATTGCGGATCTCGTGCGCGATGCCGGCGGCCATCTCGCCGACCGCCGCCAGCCGCTGCTGGACGCGCGCCTCGCGATCGCGCTTCCTCATCTCGGTGACGTCGCGGAACGTGAACAGGAACCCGCTATGGCCGCGCGGCGTGAACAGCGGCGCGGCGGTGATGCCGACCTCGATCTGCCGGCCCTCGGCGCGCTGGAACTCGTATTCCTGCCGCTGCTCGTGCAGCGGCCCGGGCAGCTGCAGCACCTCGAAGGCGTCGCCGCCGACGACGTCGGCGGCGCGCAGGCCGGTGATGGTCTCGGCGGCGCGGTTGAACGTGAGCAGCCGCCCTTCCAGGTCGCTGGTCGCGAGCCCGCTGGTCAAGCTGTCGATGACGTGCTGGTTGAACGCCTGCAGGTCGGCGAGCTGGGTCGAGGCCGCCTCGAGCTGGGCGCCGGTGCGGCGGAGTCCCTCGGCGAGGTAGCCGCTGAGCGCCGCGACGGCGAGATAACCGAACACGTTCAGGCCGACGGTGAACATGGCGACCCGCGGCGGCGGCAACGCGGCGTCGCCGGCCGCGTACTGTGCGATCACGACCCCGCCGAGCATGACCGAGCTCACCACGCCGACCAGCAGGCCGCCCCGCCACGACCGCACCATGCTGGCGGCGATGATCGGCAGCGCATAGAGCGACGAGAAGTAGCTGCTGACGCCGCCCGTCAGGTAGACGATCGCCGAGACGATCAGCGCGTCGCAGGCGACCTGCACATCGATCAGCCAGCGGTGGCGGTCGACGAAGCGCAGGGTCAGCGTCCAGGCGGCGGTCAGGGCATAGGTGAGGCCGATCAGCGCGAAGAACGGATCGATCGGAAAGGCCCCCGGGGTCCGATAGAGGATCAGGCTGGTCGAGCCGAGCAGGACGGTGATCACGGCGGCACGGCCGCCAATCAGCCACAGCAGCTTTCGCCGCAGCTTCATCTGCGCGGCCTCGTCGAGGCGTGCCGCAGGGCCGCGTCCAGCGTCGGGGAGCGCCCCGTACGGCGCGGGCGCCGGCGCGTCGGCGCCCGGACGCGGTCCCGCCGCGCCCCGCTCCGGTGCTGTCCCGCTGCCTACGCTCGTTGTGTCCGCCACTGGCCTCTCGTACTCCCGCCGCCCGCTACGTCAGCTTCGAGATGAGGTCGAAGATCGGCATGTACATCGCGATGACGATGCCGCCGACGATGCCGCCGAGGACCGCGATCATCAGCGGCTCCATCAGCGTCAGCAGGCCGGCGACCGCGGTGTCGACTTCCTCCTCGTAGAACTCGGCGATCTTGGACAGCATCGTGTCGAGCGCGCCGGTGGTCTCGCCGACGTTGATCATCTGCACGACCATCGACGGGAAGACGTTGGTCTCACGCAACGGCGCCGACACGGTCTCGCCGCGCTCGATGCTGGTCCGGGTCTTGAGGATCGCCTCCTCGATGACCGCGTTGCCGGCGGTGCGCGCCGTGATGTCGAGGCCGTCGAGGATCGGCACGCCCGACGACAGCAGCGTCGACAGCGTGCGGCAGAAGCGGGCGACCGCGATCTTGCGCAGGATCATCCCGAGGATCGGCGCCTTCAGCAGGATCGCGTCGATCTGGTGGCGTCCGGACGGCGTGCCGTAGTAGCGCTTGAGGGCGTAGCCCACCAGCCCGAGCGCGACCAGGATCACCGGCCCGTACGAAATCAGGTTGTTGCTCATCGCGATGACGATCCGGGTCGGCAGCGGCAGCTGCGCACCGAGGCCGGCGAACAGCTGCGCGAAGGTCGGGATGACCTTCCACAGGATCGCCGCGACGACGACCGCGGCGATGACGATGACCGCGATCGGGTAGATCATCGCCGACTTGACCTGCCCCTTCAGCTTGACGCTCTTCTCGATGTAGACGGCCAGGCGCTTGAGAATGGTGTCGAGGATGCCGCCCGCCTCGCCCGCCGCGATCATGTTCGAGTAGAGCGCGTCGAACGTCTTCGGGTGCTTCTTCATCGCGTCGGCCAGCGCCGCGCCCGATTCGACGTCGGATCGCACGGTCAGGATGACGTCGGAGAACCCCTTGTGCGGCTCCTGCTTGCCGAGGATGTCGAGACACTGCACGAGCGGCAGGCCGGCGTCGATCATGACCGAGAACTGCCGCGTGAAGATGGCGAGGTTCTTGGAGGGAGCGCTGGTCGCCTTGGCTTTCCCCTTCCCCTCGATCTTGGCGGCGGCCTTGGCCGGATCGATGCGCGTCACGGTGATCTGTTCGCGCCGCAGCGCCGTGACCGCCGCCTCGACCGTTTCGGCGACCCGTTCACCGGTGACCGCCTGTCCGCTCCGCGTTCGTCCGTTATAGGCAAAAGTCGGCATAGATTCTCCGATGTCCAGGGGCCTCGAGCCCGCGATTTACCTCGCCAACGGCGGCCGGCTTGGCAGGCCGGCGCCGGGCCGGTGCATTCCCGCCCCCGCCACCACGCCGGCGCCGCGCGCCATCATCTGCTCGAGCTCGTCTTTCAGCGACGACGCGCTCATCGCCGTCTCGAGCGTGATCAGGCGCTTCGAGTAAAGCGTCACCAGCGACTGGTTCATCGTCTGCATCCCGACCTTTTCCTGTCCGGTCTGCATCGCCGAGTAGATCTGGTGGACCTTGTCGTCGCGGACCAGGTTGCGGATGGCGGGCGTCGGCACCATGATCTCGAGCGCCACGACCCGCCCCTTCGCGTCGGCGCGCGGCAGCAGCGACTGACAGACGATGCCTTCCAGCACCAGCGACAGCTGGGTGCGGATCTGTCCCTGCTGGTGCGAGGGGAACACGTCGATGATGCGGTTGATCGTCTGCGCCGCCGAATTGGTGTGCAGCGTCGCGAAGGTCAGGTGTCCCGTCTCGGCGATGCGCAGCGCCGACTCGATCGTCTCGAGGTCGCGCAACTCGCCGATCAGCACGATATCCGGGTCCTCGCGCAGCGCCGCGCGCAGAGCCATGGCGAAGCCCTGCGTGTCCTGGTGCACCTCGCGCTGGTTGACCAGGCAGCCCTTGTGCTGGTGCACGAACTCGATCGGATCCTCGATGGTCAGGATGTGCTCGTGGCGCTCGGTGTTGATCTTGTCGATCATTGCCGCCAGCGTCGTCGACTTGCCCGAGCCGGTGGGTCCGGTCACCAGGACCAGACCGCGCGGGCGTTCGGCGAGCGTGGCGAGGACCGGAGGCAGCCCGAGCTCGTTGAAGCCCTTGATCTGCTCGGGGATCACCCGATAGACCGCGGCGACGGCGCCGCGCTGGTTGAAGACGTTGCAGCGAAAGCGCGCGATGCCGCGGATCCCGAACGAGAAGTCGAGCTCGAGCGCCTCCTCGAAGCGCTTCTTCTGCTGGTCGGTGAGCACGCTGTAGGCCAGCGACTTGGTGTCGGCCGGCCCCAGCGGCGGCAGGTCGAGCCGCCGCATGTGCCCGTGCACACGGATCTGCGGCGGCGTGTCGGTCGTGATGTGAAGGTCCGACCCGCTGTTCTCGACCAATGTCTGTAAGAGTTCCGGCAACGTCGCCACAATCGCTCCTTCGCTACGTCCTATGCCTGTGTCTGCGTGCTACTTGACCGTCTCCCGCGCCACTTCCTCAATCGTGGTGACCCCGTCCATCACCTTCATGAGCCCGCTGCGCCGCAGCGTGATCATCCCTTCGTCCACCGCCTTGCGCCGCAGCTCGAGCGCCGAGGCGCCGATTAGAATCAGCTCGCGCAGATCCTCGGTGATCTCCATCACCTCGTAGAGGCCGACCCGCCCCTTGTAGCCGGTGTTGTTGCAGCGCTGGCAGCCGCTGCCCTTCTTCGGCACGACCCGTTCGGCTTCCTCCTGCGTGAACCCGGCCTCGACCAGCGCCTTCGGATCGTGCGGGTGATCCTTCTTGCACTCGGTGCACAGGCGCCGCACCAGGCGCTGCGCGCAGATCAGGTTCACCGAGCTCGCCACCAGGAACGGCTCGATGCCCATGTTCATCAGACGGCTGATCGTGCTCGGCGCGTCGTTGGTGTGCAGCGTCGAGAGCACCAGATGTCCGGTCAGCGACGCCTTGACGGCGATTTCCGCCGTCTCGAAGTCCCGGATCTCGCCGACCAGGATGATGTTCGGGTCCTGCCGCAGGAACGAGCGCAGCGCGGCGGCGAAATTGAGGCCGATGTTCTCGCGCACCTGCACCTGGTTGACCCCGACCAGGTTGAATTCCACCGGGTCCTCGGCGGTCATGATGTTGGTTTCCATCGTGTTGATCTTGGCGATCGAGGAATAGAGCGTGTTGGTCTTGCCGCTCCCCGTCGGCCCGGTGACCAGCACCATCCCCCACGGCTTGCCGATCGCCGTCTCGAGCTTCTGCAGCGGCGCCGGCTCGAACCCGAGCTTGGTCATGTCGAGCATGAGCTTGTCCTTGTCGAGCAAGCGCATGACGATCTTCTCGCCGAAGAGCGTCGGCAGGATCGAGACGCGGAAATCGATCTCCTTGGTGCCGCCTTCGCCGTCGCCAAACCGGATCTTGATGCGGCCGTCCTGCGGCAGCCGCTTCTCCGCGATGTCGAGCTTCGCCATGATCTTGAGGCGCGAGGTGATGGCATCGCGGAACTTCATCGGCGGAGCCATGACGTTGTAGAGCAGCCCGTCGATGCGGAAGCGGACCCGGAACTCCTTTTCGTAGGGCTCGATGTGGATGTCGCTCGCCCCCTTCTGGATCGCCGACATCAGCATCAGGTTGACCAGGCGGATGACCGGCGCCTCGCCCCCCTGCCGCTCGAGCGTCGAGACGTCGATCTGCTCGATCTCCTCGAGCATCTCGACGTCTTCGTCCTCGACGCCGGTCGTCTCCTCGAGCGCGCGGGTCACCATCTCCAGGGTGGCGGCGTTGGTGAGGTTCGCCGCCTGCTGCGGCACGACCTCCTTCTTCTTCTTTGCTTCGGAGGGCGCCGGCCGCGGCGGCGGCGGCACGTTGGTCGGGTAGTACTGCGCGATCGCGTCGCTGACCGCGGTCTCCGAGCCCACCACCGGCTCGACGTTGTACCCCGTCATGAACTTGATGTCGTCCATGGCGAAGACGTTGGTCGGGTCGGTCATCGCGATCGTCAGCGTCGCGCCGGCCCGGCTGAGCGGCATGATTTGGTACTTGTGGGCCGTCTCGGCGGGGATCAGCTTGACGATGGCGGGATCGATCTCGAACTGCGCCAGATTGATCGACGGTACGCCGTACTGCTTCGAGAGGAGCGCCGTGATCTCCTCGTCCTTGACGAAGCCAAGCTTGACGAGGTTGTAGCCGAGCTTGCCGCCGCTCGTCTTCTGATACGTCAACACCTCCTGCAATTGCGCAGGGGTGATGCGCTTCTCCTTGAGCAGCAGCTCGCCAATGCGGACGGGCATCCTTCTACTTTCGCTGGAAGCGGCGCTGGGGGGAACGGTTATGGTAGCGCACTGACGATTTTTGTCAAGCTAATAGACGACGCCGATGCCGACACCCCACCCCCGATCACCGTGTGACGACCCGAAACTCGCCTGTCCATCCAGCCGAACCGGTCCAAGAATCCCGTAACTGCCTCCAACGGTGCCGATCGGCGCGGCCAGCGATCCCGCCGTGTCCCAGTGCAGGCCGCCTCGCAGCCACCCGCGAGCGACCGGATGGGCCTCCAGGCCCAGCGCCGCCTCGCGCCAGGCCCCCTCGACCGACGGCGTCTTCGACAAGTCCAGGTCAGCCGCCAGCGTGACGGCGTCGTGGAGGTGCAGCGACACACCCGCCCGGACCTGCCGCAGCAGGCGCACGTCCCCCAGCGACGGTCCCGCAAGGTTGTGCACCACGAGGCCCACCTTGACCAGCGAACCCGAGAACATGACCCCGGCATCCGCGCCGATACCCGTCGCGCCGTTCCCATGCACCACACCGAGTGTGGCTCCCACCGCAACACCCGTATCCCCAATCGACTGGTCGAGCGTCACCCCCCCGTGGTGGACCGGCAGGTTCCCTACGGCGCCGTTTCGGCCGGTCGCCGCCTCGACAGTAGTCACCGTCCGGAAATAGCTCACGCCGAACGGCGGCGAAGACAGCCCGCCAAATGCCGCGGTATGGCCGTCGAGGGTATTGAGATCGAAGGTGATGCCGACGAATGCCCCGGAAGCCAGCCCCGCTGGATTCCAGTAGGCCCCCGTGGCATCATCGGCGACCGCGGTGAACGCCCCACCCATCCCGGCTGCGCGCACGCCGACCGGTTCGGTCTGCGCGGACGCCGGACGCGGCAGCGCCAGGACGAATCCGCACATCAGCAGAGTTAAAGCCCGTCGTTGTCTCATACGTCTGCGCCGGCTGCAGTTATCGCTCTAAGTCTCACATCGCGTGAGAGTTCTGGCGGCCCACCCGGAAACTTTTCGTCCCAGCCCCTCGTATATCGCGTGGTACAATCGCTTGCTTCCATCCACACCCATGACTAACACAGCCCCAGCCACAGGCCTGGCGCCTGCCCCGAAGAATCTGTTCGCGCGATTCGTTGGCATGCTCTTTTCGCCGAGGGCCACGTACCAGTCACTCGTGCCGGCTCCTGTGTGGTTTTCAATGCTGGCGCTGAGCACCGTGCTCATCGCGGGCTTCCAGACCCTGCCGCTGACGACCCCAGCGGGTAAACAGGCAGCGCTCGAGCAGCAGGTGCAGCAGCGGCAGGCATTTGGTATCCAGACGAGCGACGAGGCATACGCGCAGATGGAGAAGATGCAAAACGTGATGCCATACATCACGGGAGGCAGCATCGTCGTCATCTCGCCGATCATCGTCCTGATTTTCACCGGAATCCTGTTCGCCGTCTTCAACGCCGCACTCGGCGGAGAAGCGTCGTTCAAGCAGGTGATGTCGATCGTCGTGCACGCGGGGGTGATCTCGACGGTGTCGGCGGTGCTCTCCGGGACCGTGAACTACTTCACCGGGCGCGTCGGCACGGTGACCAACATGGGGGCGCTGCTGCCCATGCTCCCGGAGAAGTCGTTCGGGTCGCATCTGCTCGGCGCGGTGGATCTCTTCCTCGTCTGGTGGATCATCGTCCTCGCCATGGGCCTGGGCGTGCTCTACAAGCGGCGCACGCAGCCGATCGCGATCTCGCTGCTGTGCGTCTACGCTGTCATCGCATTGGGGATCGCGCTCTTGAAGAGTCGTGGAGGCGCATGAGTACCGGCAAGAAAGTCCTGATCGGCGTGGGGATCGTCGTGATCCTCGGGGCGATCGTGTTCGCGAACGTGAAGTTCAAGCAGCAAACCGGCACGGCGGTCAACGTCGAGGCCGTGCAGAAGCGGGATCTCCAGGCGATCGTCTCGGCGTCGGGCAAGATCCAGCCGCACAATTCGGTCAACATCAGCGCCGACACCATGGGCCGCGTCACCAACCTCGCCGTCGACGAGGGCTACCGCGTGACGAAGGGGCAGTTCCTGATGCAGATCGATCCGAAGCTGCTGGCGATGTCGGTCGACCAGGGCGAAGCGTCGCTGGCGGCGGCGCGCTCGACGATGGAGCAGCTGCGCGTCGCGTCTGACAGCGCCAAGGCCGGGCTGAAGACCGCGCAGGACGCCTACGCGCGCCAGCAGCAGCTGTGGAAGGGCGGACTGACGACGAGAGAGAACCTCGACCTCGCCGAGAACACCCTGCACATGCGGCAGTCCGACGTCGCCTCCGCCGACAAGCAAGTCGAGACGCAGCAGATCCGCATGAAGCAGGAGCAGTCCTCGCTCGACAGCGCCAAGTACACCTTGAGCAAGGTCCGGATCGAGTCGCCGATCGACGGCATCGTCACCAAGCGCAACATCCAGGAAGGGGAAACCGTCGTCGTCGGGACGATGAACAACGCCGGCACGGTGCTGCTGACCATCGCCGACATGTCCGACATCGAGGCGCAGGTGGAAGTCGACGAAACCGACATTCCGAACGTCACGATCGGCCAGAAGGCGAAGATCACCGTCGACGCGATGAACGGCAAGTCGTTCACCGGCCACGTCGTCGAGATCGGCAACAGTCCGATCAGCACCACCGGTACGACGTCGGCGTCGCAGGCGACCAACTTCCTGGTCAAGGTGAAGGTTGACGACGCGATGCCCGACGTACGTCCGGGCTTCACCTGCACGGCGGAGATCACGACGGCGACGCGGAAGGACGCGACCAGCATTCCGATCCAGGCGACAACCGTCCGCGAGATGGTCGTCGACAAGGCGAGCGGCGCCATCGTCCGTGACGACGCCAAGAACGTGAAGGGCCGGGCCGGCGGCACCACGGTCCAGGCGCAGGAACTGAAGCCCGGCCAGGAGCGCAAGGAGCTCGAAGGCGTGTTCCTGGTGAAGGACAGCAAGGCCTTCTTCACGCCGGTGAAGACCGGCATCGCCGGCGAGAAGTATTTCGAGGCGCTGTCGGGCGTGAGCCCCGGCGACCAGGTGATCATCGGCCCGTTCTCATCGGTCCGCGAGCTCAAGGACAACGGGCCGGTGAAGGTCGAGGCGGCGGCGCGCGGCGGTTCGAATTCGACGACCAAATAGATGTTTTACTTCGCGGAATCGGCCGGCATCGCGCTGCGCGCGATCTGGGAGTACAAGCTCCGATCGTTCCTGACCGTGCTCGGGAACATCGTCGCGGTGACCTCGATCATCGCCGTGGTGTCGCTCGTCCAGGGGATGAACCAGTACGTCACCGACACGATCGAAACGAGCGTCGGCGTCGACACGTTCACGATCCAGCGCATGCCGATCATCCGCACGCAGCAGGACGAGGACCGCGTCCGTAACAACCCGCGCATCAAGATCACGGAAGCGGCGGCGATCAAGAAATTCAGCGACAACATCGGCGCGATTGCCGCGCAGGGGAGCTCAGGCGCGTCGATCGTCTTCCGCGGGCAGTCGGTCGACGGCGCGCAGGTGCAGGGCGTGTCGGCCGACTACATCAACTTCGCGACGTTCGACGTCGAGGAGGGGCGGCTGATCAGCCCGGTCGAGATCAACACCATGCGACCGGTGGCGATCATCGGCTGGGACATCGCCGACAAGCTGTTTGGACCGATCGATCCGCTCGACAAGGTCATCAAGGTCGGCAACTACCACTTCCGCGTCGTCGGCGTGCACAAGAAGAAGGGCTCGGCGTTCGGCAACTCACAGGACAACTTCGCGATCATTCCGCTCGGCATCTTCCAGGAGATGTTCGGGGCGCGCAATTTCGGCCTGCAGTTCATGGTCAAGCCGCGCTCGCCCGAACTCCTCAATGCGGCGATCGACGACGCCACGGTGGCGCTCCGCGTCGACCGCCGGCTGCGCCCCAAGGATCCCGACAACTTCGGCCTGTTCACCGCCGACACCTTCCTCGGCATCTACAAGACCGCGACCAGCGGCATCTTCGCCATTCTGATCGGCGTTGTCGCGCTGTCGCTGGTGGTCGGCGGCATCGTCATCATGAACATCATGCTGATGGTGGTCAGCGAGCGGACGCGCGAGATCGGGCTGCGCAAGGCGCTCGGCGCGCGCCGCCGCGACATCGTCTGGCAGATCCTGACCGAGTCGGTGACGCTGTCGACCTTCGGCGGCATCATCGGCACCCTGCTGGGCGCGATCTTCGCCATCGTCATCAGCAAGCTGTCGCCGCTGCCGGCATCCGTGCAGGCCTGGTCGGTCGGCATCGGCATCGGTATCACCGCCGTCGTCGGGCTGTTCTTCGGCATGTACCCGGCGATGCGGGCCGCGCGGCTGGACCCGATCGAAGCCCTGCGCCGCGAGTAGCGGCGCGCCAAGGATGGAGAGGGAGTAATGGCACCCGACCGCACCGGTCTCCTCGCGGAAGTCTTCGTCATGTCGTTCGACACGCTGCGCGGCAACAAGATGCGCAGCGCGCTGACGGTGCTCGGTGTCGTCATCGGCATCACGTCGATCGTCGGCATGACCTCGCTGATCCGCGGCTTCGATCAGTCGTTCCGCGACGCCATCAACACGCTCGGCCCAGACACGATCATCGTGCAGAAGATGGGGGCGCTGTCGTTTTCGTCGGGCAAGAGCTTCATCGAGCTGGGGCGACGCCCCAACCTGACGCGCGAGGACGCGCTCGCGATCGAGCGCGAATGCCCGTCGGTCGCGCTCGTCGACACCTGGCTGGGCGCGCAAGGGGGCTCGCAGTCGCGCATCTACTACGGCCACGAACGCACGCGGCAGGTCGCGATCATGGGGGTCACCGAGAACTGGTCGGCCGTCAACTTCGCCAAGGTCGAAGCGGGGCGCATGTTCTCGCAGGCGGAGATCGATCATCGCCGCCCGGTCATCCTGCTCGGCAACAGCCCGTGGCAGGCGCTCTTCCCCAATACCGATCCGATCGGCAAGATCGTCCGCGTCGGCTCCGAGGCGTTCACCGTGATCGGCGTCCTCGGGCCGCGTCCGAGCCCCGGCAATCTCGGCGGGGCCGACGATCTCGCGATCATTCCGTATTCCACCCACGAGAAGATCTACGGCAAGGTGCTGACCGGCTCGACCCGGTTCACCGGCGGCCAGTTCAACCCGAGCATGCTGCGCACGGCGATGATTGCCGTGGTGCCGCGGGAGGGCGAGCGCGATCAGGCGATGCGCGAAGTCGAAGCGATTATCCGCATCCGACACAACCTGAAGCTCGATCAGCCCAACGACTTCGACCTCGCGACGCAGGACGCGGTGCTGGCCGTGTGGGACCAGATCAGCCAGGCGACGTTCCTGGCGCTGGTCGTCATCTCGTCGATCGCGCTCATGGTCGGCGGCATCGGCGTCATGGCGATCATGATGATCTCGGTGACCGAACGGACGCGCGAGATCGGCGTTCGTAAGGCGCTCGGCGCCCGCCGCCGCGAGATCCTCTGGCAGTTCCTGATCGAGGCGGTGTGCCTGACCTCATTCGGCGGCGTGCTCGGCATCGTCTTCGGCAGCGCCATCGGCCTCGGGGTGCACGCGTTGTCGGGCTTCCCCGTTTCGCTGCCGTGGTGGTCGTTCGCGATCGGCATCGGCTTCTCGGCGAGCGTCGGCATCTTCTTCGGCCTCTTCCCGGCGTTCAAGGCCGCGCGGCTCGATCCGATCGAGGCGCTGCGCTACGAGTAGCCGGCCGCCCATCGCCGGTTAGCCTCGACGGGCCCGCAGCAGGGCGGATCCCGCCGCGCTTCATCGCCAGGCTCAAGCCGCAGCGGCCTGCGCTGGCCTTCGCTGAGTTGCAACTGGCAACCGGCAACCGGCTGCGATAGGCTGCACCCGTACATGCGCGCCCAATCCGCCGTCCTCGTTCTCGCTACCGCTGCGTCTCTGACGCTGTCCGCTCAGTCGGTGCCGCCGTACAAAGACGCCGCACTGCCCGTCGAACGCCGCGTCGAGGATCTCCTCAGCCGGATGACGCTCGAGGAAAAAGCCGCGCAGACGCTTGCCGTGTGGCAACAGAAGCGGCAGCTCGCGGATGCCGCCGGAAACTTCGATCCGGGCAAAGCGGCTCCGATCCTGCAGAACGGCATCGGCCAGGTCACCCGCGTCAGCGACGGCGTCGAGCGGGGCGGCAAGCGCCGAGGCCCGCGCGAGACCGCGGAGTTCGTCAACGCCATCCAGCACTGGGTGATGGAGCACACCCGGCTCCAGGTGCCGGTGATGTTCCACGAAGAGGCGCTGCACGGGCTGGCGGCGATGAAAGGGACGAACTTCCCCGTTCCCATCGCGCTCGCCAGCAGCTGGGATCCCGCGCTGGTCGAACGCGTGATGACGATCGCGGCGCGCGAGGCTCGGGCGCGCGGCGCGCAGCAGGTGCTGTCGCCGGTCATCGACCTGGCGCGCGACCCGCGCTGGGGGCGCACCGAGGAGACCTACGGCGAAGATCCGCATCTGGTCGGGGAGATGGGACTCGCCGCGATTCGCGGCTACCAGGGCCCGATGCCGCTGCTCACGGCCGGACACGTCTTCGCCACTGCGAAACACTTCGCCGCCCATGGACCCAACGAAGGCGGCATCAACACCGCGCCGACGCAAGTGCCCGAACGCGAACTGCGTGAGGAGCTGCTGTGGCCGTTCGAGCGCGCGATCAAGGAGGGCCACGTGATGTCCGTGATGCCCTCCTACAACGAGGTCGACGGCGTTCCCTCGACGGCGAGCCAGTTCCTCCTGCAGCGCGTGCTGCGTCAGGAATGGGGCTTCCAGGGCTTCGTCGTCTCCGACTACAACGCGATCGAGCAGCTCGCCAATCGGCACCATGTCGTCGGCTCGCTCGCGGAGGCCGCGAAGCTGGCGATTTCGGCCGGCGTCGACCTCGAGCTGCCGGATCGACAGGCCTACGCGACGCTCGTCGACGAGGTGAAGGCCGGGCGCATCGACGAACGCCTGGTCACCGACGCGGCGCGGCACGTGCTGACGCTGAAGTTCCTCGCGGGCCTGTTCGAACACCCGTATGCCGATCCAGACGAAGCCGAGCGCGTCACCAACACGCCGGACGCGCAGGCGCTGGCGCTGGAGGCGGCGCGGGCGTCGATGGTGCTGCTCAAGAACGACAACCACACACTGCCGCTCGATCGCTCGAAGCTCAAGCGGATCGCCGTCGTCGGGCCCAACGCCATCGACGTGCACCTCGGCGGCTACAGCGAACAGCCGGGCCGCGGCGTCAGCGTGCTGCAGGGGATCAAGGACAAGACCGGCGCCGGCGTCGAGATCGCGTCGGCGGAAGGGACGCGGATTACCGAGGAGCCGGCGAGCTGGGACCGCAACGAGATCGTCGCCGGGGACCCGGCGAAGAACGCGCAGCGGATCGCCGACGCCGTCAAGATCGCCAGGACCGCCGACGTCGTCGTCGCCGTCATCGGCACCAACGAGTCGACGTCGCGCGAGGCCTACGCCGACAACCATCTCGGTGACATGGCGACCCTGGATCTCACCGGCAACCAGCAGGAGCTCGTCGACCAGCTCGTCGCCACCGGCAAGCCCGTGGTCGTCGTGCTGATGAACGGCCGACCGCTGTCGATCACCAAGGTCGCCGAAAAGGTGCCGGCCATCCTCGAGGTCTGGTACCAGGGGCAGGAGGGAGGGACGGCGATCGCCGATGCCCTGTTTGGCGACGTGAACCCGGCGGGCAAGCTGCCGATCACGGTGCCGCGCACGGTCGGCCAGCTTCCGGTCTACTACGACCGCAAAGCGACGTCGTTCCGGGACTATCTGTTCGAGTCGCGCGCCCCGCTCTATCCGTTCGGTTTCGGACTGAGCTACACGACGTTCACGCTCACCGGGCTGAAGCTCGCCGACCCGACGATCGGTCCCGCCGGACGCACGACCGCGAGCGTGACCGTCACCAACACCGGCACACGCGCCGGCGACGAGGTCGTCCAGCTCTACGTGCACGACGTGATCGCGTCGGTGACCCGGCCGGTCAAGCAGCTCCGCGCCTTCCAGCGCGTGTCGCTGCAACCCGGCGAATCGAAGGTCGTGACGCTGCCGATCGGTCCCGAGGCGCTCTGGCTGATCGATCAGAACATGCAGCGCCGCGTCGAGCCCGGTGACTTCGACATCCTGGTCGGCGACAGCTCGAACACGACGCTCAAAGCGACGCTGACAGTCAAATAGCCACGCCTGTCGCGGCGCGCGGGACACACACGAGAGCCGTACACTCTGGCCTGAGCCTGCTGCGATCCTTCAGCGGCCTCACGACGTACGCACGACCGGCAGCCGCTGGGCCGCCGCCGGCAGCTGCGGAAAGTCGGTGAACGGATCGGTCTGATACCAGTAGGCGCACGAGAAAAAGTTGTCGCCGCGATCGTTGGCATGGCCGTGCTCCATCGTGTGTTTGAGCGAACGCTCGAAGGTCACCGGGTTGTCGCCGTGCCAGCGGTAACAGCAGTAGCGGCCGCCGGTGCGCTCGGCATTGACGATGAGCGGCGCGCCGTACATCTGATGGCCGAAGGGAATCGCGCCGTCGCGGCCGCCGAAGTCCCAACTGCCGAGAAAATAGTCTTCGCTGCCGGTCCCGACGATCGTCGGCTTGGCGCCCTCGTCCACGAAGATCATGTCGTCCCCCTCGCCCCACCAGCCGTTGGCGTTCTGCAGCACGCCAAGCGTCACGCCCATCAAGTGGCCGCGGCCGCGGGTCTCCATGTAGACGTAGTTCTTCGCGCCGTCGGGGTTGAGCTTCGGATCGGGGCCGGCCACCGGCACGCACGGCGCCGCCTGCCGGTATTGCGCGTGGAAGTAGAGGGCGTCTTCCGGCAGCCGCGGCACGCGCATGAAGTCGATGTTCGAGTAGAACGAGCCGACATCCTGGGTGCCTTCGTTCGTCACCGTGAAGCGCGCCGAGCGGCGATACGGCATCGCGAAGTACGCGTTGAGCGACTTGCCGGGCGAGCACGCCAGATAGCGTGACTCGAAGAGGACGTAGCTGCCGAGGTTGAGGCCGAAAAAATCGCCGATCGGCACCTCGACGCACGGTTTGGCGCTGCCGTCCCAGTAGCCGCGCAGCACCAGTTCCTTGAGATGGTCCCCGCTCCGCGCCGCGATCGTGAACCAGATGTGGGTGATGACGCCGGGCCCCTCCTGCGCGAACACCTCCCGCACCGCACCAGCCGGGATCGGCCAGCGGTCGCTGTTGCCGCCGGTGGTGTCATAGCTGGATTGTTTGAGGGAGCGATAGCTCTGCGCCCGCGCGTAGGCAGGGAGAAACGCGAAGTCTCCCGGTGTCTGCTGCGCCTCGACCATGCCGCGAAGGCCGGCCGCCACCCCTCCCGCCGCCAGCACACCCTGCAGGAATCCGCGCCGGTCGCGCTGCTTCGTCATGCGTCACCTCGCGACGGACACTCTACGCTACCTGCCGCCCGCCAGCCACGGGCTGCCTGGCAGCGGATCGCTTGATCCCGTCACGCGGCAGTCATACGATGGCCAATCGGCCGGTCGCTCCGGACCGGCCCCATCGGAGGGCACACCTTATGAAGGTCTATGACGCCGCCAGTCTGCGCAACGTCGCGCTGGTCGGCCACTCCGGTTCGGGAAAGACGCAGCTGGTATCCGCCCTCCTTTACGACGCCGGCGCCGTCAACCGCCTTGGCAAGGTCGACGAAGGGACCTCCGTCACCGATTACGACGAAGAAGCCATCGCGCGCAAGCACACGCTCTCGGCCGGCGTCGCCTACGCCGAATGGAATAGAGCCAAGATCAACTTCGTCGATACGCCAGGCATGGCGAACTTCCTCAGCGATGCCCGGGCCGGGCTGCGTGTCGCCGACGCCGCGCTGGTCGTCGTCGACGGCGTCGCCGGCGTCGAAGTCTCGACCGAGAAAGTGTGGGAGGCCGCGGACGAGCTCGCGCTGCCGCGCCTGATCGTGCTGAACCGAGTCGACCGCGAGCGCGCCAGCCTCGACCGCTCGCTGGTGTCGCTACGCTCCGCGTTTGGCCGTACCGTGATCCCGATTCAGCTGCCGATCGGCGAGGAGAAGCACTTCAGGGGCGTCGTCGATCTGGTGGCGATGAAGGCGCTGACGTTCGCCAACGACGCGAGCGGCAAGCCGGTCGACGGCGCGATCCCCGGTGACATGCTCGGCACCGCCGAAACCGCGCGCGAGGCGCTGATCGAGATGGTCGCCGAAGCCGATGACTCGCTGATGGAGAAGTTCTTCGACGCCGGCACGCTCTCGCAGGAGGACCTGACCGCAGGACTCAAGCGCGGTATCGCGGCGGGGAAGATTTTCCCGGTCGTCCTGACCTCGGCGACGGCGAACGTCGGCATCCAGCCGCTGCTCGACACGATCGTCGCGTGCCTGCCCTCGCCGGCCGAGCGCGCGCTGAAGGCGAAGACGGCGACGGGCGACGAGATCGAGATTCCGGCGCGGGACGGCGGCGCCACGGCGGCGTTCGTGTGGAAGACCGTGGCGGACCCGTTCGCCGGACGGATCACGTTGTTTCGCGTCCTCTCCGGCACGCTCAAGGCTGACGCGACGGTGCACAACGTCACCAGGGACACCCCGGAGCGTCTCGGCCACCTCGCCGTCGTCCAAGGCAAGACCCAGACGAACGTGCCCGAGATCCGGGCCGGCGACATCGGCGCGGTCGCCAAGCTGAAGGAGACGCAGACGAGCGACGTCTTCGGTGAGAAGGGAGCGACAGCGGTACCGCCGATCAGGTTTCCGGAGCCGGTCATCTCCTACGCGATCGAGCCGAAGAGCCGCGGCGACGAGGAGAAGATCAGCACGGCGCTGCACCGGCTGCAGGAGGAGGATCCCACGATCAGCTACACCCGCGACCAGCAGACGAAGGAACTGCTGCTCGCGGGACAGGGGCAGTCGCATATCGAGGTCACCGTGGCCAAGCTGAAGCGCCGCTTCGGCGTCGAGGTGATGCTCAAGCTGCCGCGCATTCCCTATCGCGAGACGATCAGGGCAGCGGTCGAAGCGCACGGCCGGCACAAGAAGCAGACCGGCGGGCACGGCCAGTTCGGCGATTGCAAGGTCCGCTTCGAGCCGCTGCCTGCGGGCAGCGATTTCGAGTTCGTCAACGATATCTTCGGCGGCTCCATTCCGCGCCAGTTCGTGCCGGCAATCGAGAAGGGCATCCAGGACTCGCGGATGCGCGGCTTCCTGGCCGGCTACCCGATGGTCGACTTCCGCGCCAGCGTCTTCGACGGATCGTTCCACGCGGTGGACTCGAGCGAGATGTCGTTCAAGATGGCGGGCTCGCTCGCCTTCAAGGACGGCATGGCCCGCGCGCGCCCGACGCTGCTCGAGCCGGTGATGAACGTAGAGGTCTATGCACCCTCGGACTACGCGGGCGACTTGATGGGCGATCTCAACTCCCGCCGCGGCCGCATCGGCGGCATGGACACGCGCGGCGCCTCGACGATCATCCGCGCCAAGGTGCCGATGTCGGAGATGCTGACCTACGAACAGCACCTCACCTCAGCCACCGGCGGCCGCGGCTCGTATCACATGGAGTTCAATCACTACGAGGAAGTGCCCGCGCACCTGCACGCCAAGATCATCGCGGCGAGCAAGGCCGAGCGCGGCGCGGAGCTGCCGGAAGAAGCCTGATCTCGAGCCCCCGGGCTGTGCTGGCTTCGGCATTCCGTCAATGACGAATGGCGAATGCTGAACGACGAATGACGAATGGGAGGTGCTGAGAGCCGGACCGGAGGGCGATTGGCCTGCCGGGACCGCGGCGATCCGTGGGAGGCTGCGGGCATGACGATCGAGCGTGCCGCCTCACACGATGCGTGGGCCGCTGCGGAACTGCTGATCCGCGAGTATGCCGCCTCGCTCGGCGTCTCGCTCGAGTTCCAGCATTTCGACGACGAGATCACCCATCTCGCGCGAGAGTACGGGCCGCCGCACGGCCTCATGCTGCTGGCGCGCGGGGACGGCGACGATCTCGGCTGCGGCGCTTTGCGCGGGCTCTCCGACGATGCGTGTGAGATGAAGCGGCTCTACGTGCGGCCGGCCGCGCAGTGCCGCGGGATCGGCCGCGCGATCGCGGCGGCGCTGATCGACGAGGGCCGGCGTATCGGCTACCGCCGCATGCTGCTCGACACGCTGCCGTCGATGCACGGCGCGCTGGCCCTCTATCGATCGCTTGGGTTTCGCGAAACCGAGCCGTACCGCTACAACCCGATCGCCGGCACCGCCTTCATGGAGCTGCGTTTCGAAGACGGCCGGGACGGGTGAACACCAGATAGGCCCAGAAGCCCAGCGCGACGATGTTGACGCCGGCGATCCAGCCATGCGCGGCCGGTGACAGCAGATTGAACGACGATCCGATGTCGAAGCCGAATCGGCGCACGGCGTCGCCGGCCAGCAGCCGCGCGCTCGTGCCCATCGAAAACTCGTAGCTCACGCGCCCGGCGCCGGCGATGGGAATCTGGAATGCCAGCAGGCGCGTCACCCAGGACCGGCCGTTCGGCCGGCCGCGCCACAACTGAATAGCTGCCCAGGCGAAGAGCGGCAGCGACAGCGCCGCGGTCGTGTAGGTCGCCGCCTGACCGAGACGCCACGCGCTCGCGGCCAGACGCCAGTTGCCGATCAGGCCGACCACCGATCCGAAGACCAGTATCGCCGCAATAACCCGGGGGGCCGCTCGCCGCGTCTCTTCTGCCATGGGCAACTCTCCGGGAGACAAACCCTGGAGCGCGCGGAAAGTTGCGGAACGGGACAAGAAAAGGCCGGCCGCGCGACGCGCAACCGGCCTCAATGATCAATCGAACAATCCAATCGCCCCTCAGCGATCGCCCGTCCGTGAATCGGCAATCGCCAACGGCAACCGGCAGCCGGCAGTTACGAACCGCCCGCCTTCCGCGGCGCGGTGGTCTTGGCGCCCTTGCCGCGGGTGTCGGCCCTGCCGCCCTTGCCGCGCTCGGGACGAGGAGCCTTCGCCTTCTTGGCCGTCGTTCCTTCGCCGCCTTCGTCCCCTTCGCCGCCTTCGGCTTTCTTGCCGCGCAGGCGATCTGCCGCCGCACGCAGCCGGCCGCCGACGCCCTTCGGCTTCTTCTCCTCGGCGGCGCCGGCCTTCTCGGTCTCCGCGTTGGGGTTGAATTCGCTGCCGACGAGCTCGATCTGCGCCACTTCCGCGCTGTCGCCGCGGCGGTAGCCGAGGCGCAGGATGCGCGTATAGCCCCCCGGCCGCGCCTCGAACCGCGGCGCGATCGTGTCGAACAGCTTGGCCACGACGTCGCGATCCTGGATGTCCCGGAGGACGAGCCGGCGCGCGTGCAGGGTCTTGCCGTTGGCCTCACCGGCCGCGAGGCCGCGCTTGGCGATGGAGATCAGCCGTTCGACGAACGGCCTGAGTTCCTTCGCCTTCGGCACCGTCGTCTGGATGTGCTCGTAGCGGATCAGCCGCTCCGCCTGGCTGCGCAGCATCGCAATGCGATGCTCGGTGACGCGGCCGAGTTTCCGATGTCCAACTCTGTGTCGCATGTTATTCCTGCGAGGCGGCCGCCGGCTGATCCAGGCGCAGGCCGAGGCTCAGCCCCATCGTCGCCAGGATCTCCTTGATCTCGTTGAGCGACTTGCGGCCGAAGTTCTTGGTCTTGAGCATCTCGCCTTCCGTCTTCTGGACCAGCTCGCGGATCGTGCGGATGTTCGCGTTCTTGAGGCAGTTATAGGAGCGGACCGACAGCTCGAGCTCCTCGACGCTCTTGTCGAGGTTCTCGTTCGAGGTGGCCGATGACGTTTCGCTGCCGCCCGTCTCCGACAACTCGGCCGCATCCTCGAGATTGATGAAGATGTTCAGGTGGTCGCGGATCAGCTTGGCCGAGAGCGACACGGCGTCGCGCGGCGTCACCGAGCCGTTGGTCCAGACGTCGACGGTCAGCTTGTCGTAGTCGGTGTTCTGGCCGATGCGGGCGGCCTCGACCAGGTAATTGACCTTCTTGATCGGCGAATGAACCGAGTCGACCGGAATCCACCCGATCCCGAGATCCTCGTCGAAGTTCTTGTCGGCCGAGACGTAGCCGCGGCCGCGCTTGACGCGCAGCTCCATGTGCAGCTTGCCGTGATCCGCCACCGTCGCGATATGCGCGTCTGGCTCGAGGATCTCGATGTCGCCGTCGGCCTCGATGTCGCGGGCGCGCACCTCACCGGCCTTGTCGACGCGCAGATAGAGCGTCTTGGTGGTGTCGGTGTGCAGCTTCAGCGGGATCTGCTTGAGATTGAGGATGATGTCGGTCGCGTCCTCGACCACGCCTGGGATCGGCGAGAACTCGTGCAGCACCCCGTCAATCTTCACCGCAGTGACGGCAGCCCCTTCGATCGACGAGAGCAGCACGCGGCGCAGCGCGTTGCCGACCGTCGTGCCGAAACCGCGCTCGAACGGCTGCGCGTAGAACCGGCCGAATCTGTCCGTCAGAGTCTCGCGCTCGAACTCGAGCCGCTTCGGACGCTGAAAACCTTTCCAGAGCATGGTGACCTTACCTTCATGTATTCGGCCGTCCGATGTTGAACGGCCGCCGGATCTGTCGTCAGCCCCTGCCTCCCACCACAGATCCGGAACGGCTGCGGGCAAGGGCGCTGATCAGTCGGCAGTGGTTGCACTGCCGACTGAAGACTGCCACTGATTACTTGCTGTACAACTCGACGATCAGCTGTTCCTGCACCGGCAGGTTGATCTGCTCGCGCGTCGGCAGCGAGGCGATCCGGCCGCTCATCGTGCCGGCGTCGAACGACAGCCACTCGGGGATGCCGCGTCCCTTGACCTCTTCCATCGCGTGCTGGATGGTCGGGTTCTCCGCGCTGCGTCCCTGCAGGCCGATCACGTCGCCGGCCTTGACGGAGTACGACGGGATGTCGACCTTCTTGCCATTGACGGTGAAGTGCCCGTGGCGCACCAGTTGCCGCGCCTGCGCCCGCGACGTCGCGAGGCCGAGGCGGTAGATCACGTTGTCCATGCGCCGCTCGAGCAGCTGCAGCAGCGTCTCGCCGGTGATACCGCGCGTCCGCTCCGCCGTCTCGAAGTAGCGCCGGAACTGGTTCTCGAGCACCCCGTAGATGCGCTTCACCTTCTGTTTCTCGCGCAGCTGCAGCCCGTAGCCGACCAGCTTCGCCTTGCGCAGCTTGCCGTGCTGCCCCGGCGGCAGGTTGCGCTTTTCGATCGCGCACTTCTCCGTGTAGCAGCGCTCTCCCTTGAGGAAGAGCTTCATGCCTTCGCGCCGGCACAGCCGGCAAACCGCTCCGATGTAACGTGCCATTCTGTTTGTTCCTGTCGCTACCAGTTACCAGTTCGCAGTCTGCAGTCGCCGTTGCCACTCGGATCAGCCGCCTGGACTCATTCCAGCTGCTGACCGGCCCCCGCGAACTGTCAGCCCGAGGTCAGACACGCCGCCGCTTGGGCGGCCGGCATCCGTTGTGCGGAATCGGCGTGACATCCCGGATCGACTTCACGTCGAGGCCAATCGTCTGCAGCGCGCGGATCGCCGATTCGCGTCCGGCGCCCGGGCCCTTGACACGCACTTCCAGCGAGCGCATGCCGAAGGCCTTCGCGGCGTTGCCCGCGGCAATCGCCGCCTGGGTGGCCGCGAACGGCGTGCCCTTCCGCGAACCCTTGAAGCCGATGCCGCCCGCGCTCGACCACGCCACCACGTTCCCCTCGGGATCGGTGATGGTGATCGTCGTGTTGTTGAACGACGCGTGAATGTGCACCAGTCCGTGATGGATGATGCGCTTCTCGCCGCGCTTCTTGAACGTCTTCTTCTTCGGACGCCCGGCGGCCTTCTTGCCGCCGCCTTCGGCGGGAACGTTCGGATCGGCTGCTTCTTGTTTGGCCATAAATATCGTTTTCCAGCTACCAGCTACCAGCTTCCGACTGCCAGCGGGCTCTTACACCGTCTTCTTCTTGGCGATGGCGCCCTTGCGCGGGCCCTTCCGCGTGCGCGCGTTCGTCTTCGTGCGCTGCCCGCGCACCGGCAGGTTGCGGCGGTGCCGCATGCCACGCCAGCTGCCGATTTCCATCAGCCGCTTGATGTTCATCGAGATTTCCTTGCGCAGGTCCCCTTCGACCCCGCCTTGTTCCTCGATGACCCGGCTGATCTTGCGAACGTCGTCTTCCGACAGATCCTTGATGCGCACGTCGGGGCTGACCCCTGACGCGGTCAGGATGTCATTCGAGCGCTTGCGCCCGATCCCGTAGATATACGTCAGACCGACTTCGATCCGCTTGGTCCGCGGCAGATCCACTCCAGCAATGCGAGCCATAAAACACCGTCTCCAGTTACCAGTTTGGCAGTCTGCCGTTATCCCTGACGCTGCTTGTGCTTCTGGTTCGAGCAGATCACCCGCACCACGCCGCGGCGGCGAACGACCTTGCACTTGTCGCAGATTCTCTTGACCGACGCTCGTACCTTCATTTCGCAATCCTTGCCGCCAGGTCCGACGACCCTGGCTTACAGCTTCTCGACAATCCTGCCACGCGTTACGTCGCGCGGGCTCAGCTCCAGGCGAACCCGATCGCCGACCAGCACGCGGATGTAATTCTTCCCCGGCCCGCTCGGCGTATGCGCCGTGATCTGCCGCGGACCCTCGATCTCCACCCGATACTGCCCATAGGGCAGGCTTTCCCGAACGATCCCGACTACCGTCATCGTCGCGCCGGGTCCAGGGACCCGGCTACGGGGTCCGGCCGACCGGCTGCCGCGCCGTCAGAATATCCGGCCCGTTCTTGCCCACGGCGACCGTGTGCTCGAAGTGGGCCGACAGACTGCCGTCCCGGGTCACCGCGGTCCAGCCGTCCGGCAGCACCTTGACCGCGGCCTTGCCCATGTTCACCATCGGCTCGATCGCCAGCGTCATTCCCTCGGCGAGCCGCACCCCGCGGCCAGGCTCACCGTAATTGGCGATCTGCGGCTCCTCGTGCAGCGACGCGCCGATGCCGTGCCCGACGAACTCGCGCACCACCGAAAAGCCGTGCGCTTCCACGTGGCTTTGAATCGCGTGCCCGATGTCGCTGATCCGGCCGCCGACGCGCACCTGCGCAATCCCCTTCTCCAGCGCCTGCCGGGTCACCTGCAGCAGCGCGCTGACCTCGTCGCCCACCGCGCCGACCGGCACCGTGATCGCCGAATCGCCGAAGTAGCCTCCGAGCTTCACTCCCATGTCGAGCGAAATGATATCGCCCGCCTTGAGCGGCGCCCGGTTCGGGATCCCGTGGATCACCTGCTCGTTCGCCGACGCGCACAGCGTCGCGGGATATCCGCGGTAGCCCTTGAACGCGGGCTCGGCCCCGGCCGCCCGTACTTTCTGCTCCGCCGCCGCGTCGAGGTCCGCCGTCGAGATGCCCGGCTCGACCATCGCCGCGAGTTGTTCGAGGACCTCCGCGACCAGCTGGCTGGCGGCGCGCATCTTCTCGATCTCCGCCGGCGATTTGCAGACGATCACAGCGCCGCTCCCGGCGTGATCTTGACCGGCGCCGGCGCCATCGACGCCTCGCGGATCGCCGCCGCCATCGCGACCGTCACGACGTCGGGCGGCAGGTTGCCGTCGATGCGCCGGAACGTCGGCCGCCCGCTGTAGAAGTCGACGATCGGCGCCGTCTGACGGTGGTAGACTCGCAACCGCTCGCTCACCACACCCCCTTCGTCGTCGGTCCGGTGGACCAGCGGCCCGCCGCACTTGCCGCACGCCGTCGTCCACTCGATGAGCGCGTTGACACCGCACTCGCCGCAGATCCGCCGCGCCGCCAGGCGCCGCAGCAGCACCTCTTCAGGCACCACGATGTCGACGACCACCAGCGGCCCGCGTCCCTCCACCATCCGGTCGAGCGCCTCGGCCTGCGGCACCGTGCGCGGAAAGCCGTCGAGCACGAATCCGCGTTCGGTGTCGGTCCGGTGCAGCCGCTCGCCGACGATCCCGTTCACCACCTCGTCGCCGACCAGCTCGCCGCGATCCATCGTCTCGCGCGCCGCGCAGCCGAGCGGCGTGTGCGCGTGCACCGCCTCGCGCAGGATGTCGCCCGTCGACACTTTCGGCAGCCCGTGCGTCCGCGCGAAACGTTCCGACTGGGTGCCCTTCCCGGCCCCGGGCGGGCCGAGCATCACCACGTTCAGCGCGCTCCCGCGCGGCTGGATCACTACTGCCCCCGCCGTCCACGGATGCGCGACTTCTTCATGAAGCCGTCGTAGTGGCGCATGATCAGCTGCGACTCGATCTGCTGCACGGTGTCCATCGCCACGCCGACGATGATCAACAGCGACGTGCCGCCGAAGAAGAACTGCACGTTCATGCCCTGCGTGATGAACGTCGGCAGGTAGGCGTCGAGCGCCGGACCGATGAACGGAATCGGCGCCACCTTGAGGCCGCTGATCAGGAACTGCGGCAGCAGCGCGACGATCGCCAGGTAGACCGCCCCGACCAGCGTGATCCGCGTCAGGATCGTGTCGATGTACTCGGCCGTCCGCTTGCCTGGGCGGATCCCCGGAATGAAGCCGCCGTACTTCCGCATGTTCTCGGCGACGTCATCGGGGTTGAAGATGATCGCCGTGTAGAAATAGCAGAAGAAAATGATCCCGGCCAGATACAGCAGGTTGTGCAGCGGCATGCCGTAGTCGATCTGGTCGACGGCGCGCTGCAGAAACGAGCCGGGCGCCGCCATGCCCTTGATCACCAGCGGAAAGGCCAGGATCGACGAGGCGAAGATGACCGGAATGACCCCGCCGGTGTTGACCTTCAACGGGATGTGGGTGCTGGACCCGCCGTACATCCGCCGACCGACGACCCGTTTGGCGTACTGCACGGTAACGCGCCGGTGGCCGCGCTCGACGAAGATGATCGCCGCCACCACCAGCACCATCATCACCACTAGGATCAGCAGCCGGATCAGGCCAATCTGTCCGAGCCGCATCTGCTCGACCGTCGCCAGCACCGCGTGCGGGAAGTTGACGACGATGCCGGCGTAGATGATGAGCGACATGCCGTTGCCGATACCGCGCTCGGTGATCTGTTCGCCCAGCCACATGATGAACCCGGTGCCGGTCGTCAGCGTCAGCACGGTCATGAACCGGAAGAACCAGCCCGGGTTGTAGACGAGCGGCAGTCCGCCGGCGACGTTCGTCTGGTGCTCGAGATAGAGCGCGATGCCGAGCGACTGCACGACGCTCAGGACGATCGTGCCGTAGCGGGTGTACTGCGTGATCTTTCGGCGCCCCAGCTCCCCTTCCTTCGAGAGACGCTCGAGATAGGGCCAGACGACCGTCAGCAGCTGCAGGATGATCGACGCGCTGATGTAGGGCATGATGCCCAGCGCGAAGATCGTCATCTGCGACAGGTTCTTGCCGGAGAACATGTCGTAGAGGCCGAACATCGAATTCTTCGCCTGGTCGGCGAGCAGCGTCAGCGCCTCGGAGTTCACCCCTGGAGTCGGGATGTGGCCGCCGACGCGATACACCGCGAGCAGACCGAGGGTGAACAGCATCCGCTTGCGCAGATCTGAGACCGCGAAGATGTTCTTGAGCGAATCAGCGAGCATATGAGCTCCGCCGGGTATGAAGACCCGGCCTGCGGCCGGGTTCAACTCCCCGAGCCTACGCCAACACCTCTGCCGTACCGCCGGCGGCGACGATCTTCTCCGCCGCCTTGCCGCTGAACTTGTGCGCGCGCACCGTCAGCTTCTTGCTGATATCGCCGCGCGCCAGGACCTTGATGCCGCCGCTGCGGCCGGCGAGACCGTGCTCGCGCAGCAACTCCGGCGTGACCTCGGTCCCCGCCTCGAACGCCTCGGCGAGCACGTCGAGGTTCACCACCTGATACTCGACGCGGAAGGGATTGTGGAAGCCGCGCTTGGGCACGCGTCGATGCAGCGGCATCTGGCCGCCTTCGAAGCCGCGCTTGTGCTTGAACCCCGACCGCGATTTCGCACCTTTGTGCCCGCGGCTGGCCGTCTTACCGTGGCCAGACCCGTGCCCACGGCCGACCCGCTTCTTGGCATGCTTGGCGCCCTTGGGCGGCCGAAGATTGCTCAGATTCATAGTTGTCTACCCTGTCAATTCCGTGTCCCAATCTACCCCTTCGACGTCGGGCCGTGGGACTCGGGCGTTGGGTGTTACCCCTTTACCTCAACCAGGTGCCGGACCTTGAGAATCATGCCGCGGGTCGCCGGCGTGTCGGCCAGCTCCACGGTGTGATTCAGGCGGCGCAGCCCGAGCCCTTCGACGACTTGCTTCTGCTTCCTGTCGAAGCCGATGGCGCTCTTCTTGAGCGTGATCGTCAGCGTCTTGCCGGCCATCGCTAAACCGCCTGTTCCTGCGGATTGTCGACACCGCGGAGCTTGAACACCGATCCCGGCTCACGCATTTCCTTGAGCGCCTGGAACGTCGCACGCACCACGTTGTGGTGGTTGGCCGAGCCGATCGACTTGGTCAGGACGTTCTGGATGCCGGCCGACTCGACGACCGCGCGGACCGCCCCGCCCGCGATGATCCCGGTCCCGTCGGGCGCCGGCTTGAGCAGCACCTGTCCGGCTCCGAACCGTCCGAGCACCGGGTGCGGCACCGTCGTGCCCTTGAGGGGGACGCGGATCAGCGACTTCTTCGCCGCCTCGATCCCCTTCTTGATCGCCGAAGGCACTTCCTTCGCCTTCCCGACGCCGAAGCCGACCACGCCGTGGCCGTCGCCGACGACGACCAGGGCGCTGAAGCTCAGGTTCTTGCCGCCCTTGACGACCTTGGTGACGCGGCTGATGTTGACCACCGTGTCCTTGAGGTCGAGCTGCGACGCGTCGACTTTTTCTCTCGTTTCGAACATGTAAGTGTCCAGTTTCCTGTTACCAGCTACCAGCTTCCAGCGTTCGGCGAAGCGGGACTCAGAACTCGAGCCCTGCTTCCCGGGCCGCCTCGGCGACCGCCTTGATGCGACCGTGATAGAGGAAGCCACCGCGATCGAACACGACCCGGGTGATGCCCTTCTCCTGCAGCCGCGAGGCGATCGTCTTGCCAAGCGCCTGGGCGCCCTTCAGGTTGCCGCCCTTCGTATCGCTCACGAACATCGGCTTCAGCGACGGCTCGGTGCTGGCCGCCGAGACCAGCGTCGTCCCGCTCATGTCGTCGATGACCTGGGCGTAGATGTGCGACACGCTGCGGAAGACGCGCAGCCGGGGCCGCTCCGGCGTACCGGCGATGCGCTTGCGCTGGCGGAGCGCGATCCGAACTCGGCGGTCTTTCTTGGTCTTGATCTTCATCGTCGTCACCGCCGGACCTCGAGAGCCCGGCCTACATCTTCCTCACCACCGGACCCACACGGTCCGACCTACGCGTATCTGCCGGCCGGGTCTTCAGACCCGCCGCACGAACGCTACTTCGCCCCGGTCTTGCCGGCCTTCTTCTTCAGCACTTCACCGGTGTAGCGGACGCCCTTCTGCTTGTACGGATCCGGCTTGCGCAGCGAACGGATGTCGGCGGCGACCTGTCCGACCAGCTGCCGGTCGATACCGGTGATGGTGACGTGGGTCTGCTTGTCGATCGCGACATCGATGCCGGTCGGCACGTTGAACACCACCGGGTGCGAGTAGCCGAGCGCGAAGTGCACCTGCTTGCCCTTCAGTTCGGCGCGGTAGCCGACTCCAACGATGTCGAGGTCCTTGCGGAAGCCTTCAGTTACGCCCTTGACGGCGTTGGCGACCAGGCTTCGCGCCAAGCCGTGGAACTTGCCGAGAGCGGGATCCTCGCGCAGGGGCTTGGCCTGCAGCTCGTCTCCCGAGAGCTCGAAGCCGATGCCGGGCGGCAGCGCCTGCAGCAGCTTGCCTTTCGGCCCCTGCACTTCGACGGCCCCCTGCTGGACGTTGATTTTCACGCCCTTGGGAACCGCGATCACTTTCTTACCGATTCGAGACATGGTCAGTTACCAGTTCGCAGTTGGCGGTTGGGCGGTTGGCGGCTCGCCGTTACCAGACATTGCAGAGCACCTCGCCGCCGACACCCGCCTTGATCGCGGCCTTGCCGGTCATCACGCCGCGCGAGGTGGTCAGGATCGACGTGCCGAGGCCGGCCAGTACTTCCGGTACTTCGTCGCGGGCGGTGTAGACGCGGCGGCCGGGGCGGCTGACCCGCTGGATCCCGGTGATGACGCGCTCGCCGCGCGGCCCGTACTTGAGGAAGAGGCGCAACGATCCTTGCGGCTCGCCCTCCTTGGGCTCGTTCACCTTGAGGCCCTGGATGTAGCCTTCGCTCTCGAGGATCTTCGCGATCTCGACCTTGAGGCGCGAGAGCGGCATATCGACACGCGGATGACGCGACTGAGTCGCGTTCCGGATGCGGGCGAGCATGTCTGCGATCGGGTCAGTCATAAAAATCAGTATCCAGTTGCCAGTTTGCAGTGCAGTCGGCCGTTACCAGCTGCTCTTCGTCACGCCGGCAATGTCTCCCTCCAGCGCGAGCTTGCGGAAGCAGAGGCGGCACAGGGCGAACTTGCGCAGATAGGCGCGCGGGCGGCCGCAGCGGCGACAGCGGTTGCGCAGCCGGACCTTGAATTTCGGCGACTTCGACTCTTTGGCGATCTTTGCGGTAGTAGCCATGGTTAGTTCGCTCTGAACGGCATGCCGAGAAGCTGCAGCAGCTTGCGCGACTCCTCGTCGGTCTTCGCCGTCGTAATGACCGAGATGTTCATGCCGCGCGCCTTGTCGACCTTCATGTAGTCGATTTCCGGGAACAGCAGCTGATCCTTGAGACCGAGCGTGTAGTTGCCGCGGCCGTCGAAGCCGCGCGCCGACACGCCGCGGAAGTCGCGCACGCGCGGCAGCGCCACCGAGATCAGACGGTCGAGGAATTCCCACATCCGCTCGCCGCGCAGCGTGACCATCGTGCCGATCGGCTGGCCCTTGCGGACCTTGAACTGCGCAATCGATTTCTTGGCGCGCGTCACCACCGGCTTCTGGCCGGTGATCTTGGTCACCTCGTCAGTGCCGGTGTCGATGATCTTGGCGTTCTGCGTGGCCTCGCCGAGGCCCATGTTGACGACCACCTTCTCGATCTTGGGGATCGCCATCACGTTCGTGTAGCCGAACTCCTTCTTGAGCGCCGGTACGACGTCGCTCGCGTATCGCTCTTTCAGGCGGCTCATTTGTCTACGACTCCCTCGCACTTACGGCAGATGCGGACCTTGCGGCCGTCGCCGAGGATCTTGCGGCCGATGCGCGTCGCCTTGCCGCACTCGGGGCAGACGACCTGCACGTTGCTCGCGTGCACCGGCGCCTCACGCTCGATCACCCCGCCCTTGATCTGGCGACCCGGGTTGGGCTTGGTGTGACGCTTGATGATGTTGACGCCTTCGACGACGACGCGGTTCTTGAGCGGCAGGACCTTCAGCACGCGGCCGCGTTTACCGCGGTCCTTGCCGGTCGTCACCAGGACGTTATCGTTCTTCCTGACGGGTGTTTGCAGTCGCGACATAACTTGATTTCCACGAGCCCGCAGGCCAGGCCTAGAGGACCTCCGGCGCGAGCGAGACGATCTTCATGAACTTCCGATCCCGCAGTTCGCGGGCCACCGGGCCGAAGACGCGGGTCCCGATCGGCTCCTTCTGGTCGTTGATCAGCACGGCGGCGTTGCGGTCGAATCGGATGTAGCTGCCGTCCTTGCGGCGCTGCTCCTTGGCCGTGCGTACGATCACGGCCTTGACCACGCTCCCCTTCTTGACGTTCGACTCAGGCGTCGCCTCCTTCACCGAGGCGGTGACGATATCGCCGAGCCGCGCGTAGCGGCCGGTCGAGCCGCCGATCGGGTTGATCACCGCAATCTTCCGCGCGCCGGAATTGTCGGCGACGTCGAGGATCGATCGCATCTGGATCATGGCTAGATCTCCTTCGCCTTCTCGACGATCGAGGTCACCACCCAGCGCTTGCGCGCGCTGAGCGGACGGCTCTCGACGATCGCCACCCGGTCGCCGACCTTGGCCTCGTTCTTCTCGTCGTGCGCGAGGAAGGTCGAGGTCCGCTTCTGTGTCTTGCCGTAGAGCGGGTCGCGCACCTTGCGCTCGATCGCGACCTTGACGGTCTTGTCCATCTTGTCGCTGACCACGACGCCCGTGACGCTAGCCTTCGCACCCATGGCCTACACCGACTCCTTCTCGCGCAGCACCGTCTTGACGCGGGCGCGATCGCGGCGCAGCGTCTTCAGCTTGGCTGCGGCCTCGAGTTGCCCCATCGATTTCTGAATCCGCAGCCGGAACAGCTGGTCGTCGAATTCCTTCTCGCGCTGCCTCAGCTCGTCGGCTCCCAGATCGCGGAACTCGCCGATCTTCATACCGCCTTCTCCTCTGCGAACCGCGTCGCGAACTTGGTCTTGATCGGGATCTTCGCGGACGCCAGCCGCATGGCCTCGCGCGCCTCCTGCTCGGTGACCCCCTCCATCTCGAAGAGGATTCGACCGGGGCGAACGACGCAGACCCACTGCTCAGGCGCGCCCTTGCCCTTGCCCATGCGGGTTTCCTGCGGCTTCTTGGTGATCGGCTTGTCCGGGAACACGCGCACCCAGATCTTGCCGCCGCGCTTGATGAAGCGGGTCATCGCGACGCGCGCCGCCTCGATCTGGCGATCCGTCAGCCAGCACGGCTCGAGCGCCTTCAGCCCGTAGTTGCCGAACGACACGTCCGACCCCCGCCAGGCCTTGCCGGCCATCCGGCCGCGCTGCTGCTTCCGGTATTTCACTTTCTTCGGCATCAACATAGGTGGTTCCTTGCCCTGTCAGCTCTTCGTCCCGACGTCCACTCCCAGGCGTTGCGGATGTCGCGGACGACAACGCAGACGCGGAATCGGCCGTTGGGCCGCCGGGCGCTAGCCGCGAGCTCCTCCGCCGGCCCGGCGAGGCGTCCGATAGTCTTCCTCGCGACCAATGCGGGGAGCGAGTCGCTCGCCCTTGTACAGCCACACCTTGACGCCGATCGCGCCGTAGGTGGTGAAGGCCTGCGCGAAGCCGTAGTCGATGTCGGCGCGCAGCGTCTGCAGCGGCAGCTGGCCGTGCAGATACCACTCCGAGCGGGCGATTTCGGCGCCGTTCAGGCGTCCCGACACGCGCACCTTGATGCCGCGCGCGCCGAAGCGCAGCGCCGATTCCACCGCCTTGCGCATCGCGCGGCGGAACGCGACGCGCTTCTCGAGCTGCATCGCCACCGATTCGCCGATGAGCTGGGCGTCGAGCTCGGGCTTCTGGATCTCCTGGATGTTGATGAACACCTCGCGGTTGGTCCGCTTCTGGATCTCCTGCTTCAGCTTGTCGACCTCCGTCCCCTTGCGGCCGATGATGATGCCCGGACGCGAGGTATAGATGTCGATCTTCAGCTTGTTGGCCGCGCGCTCGATCTCGATCTTGCTGACGCCGGCGTGCGCGAAGCGCTCCTTCAGGCTGTCGCGCAGCTTGAGATCTTCATGCAGCAGCTTCGCGTAGTCCTTGTCGGCGTACCAGCGCGAGCGCCAGGTCTTGTTGAACCCGAGTCTGAAGCCGTGCGGATGGACTTTCTGACCCATTGAAAATCAGTCTCCAGTTACCAGTTACCAGTTAGGCGGTGGCGCGCGCCGCGCGCGTCCGGGGCTTCTTCGCGGGGACGGCCCCCTTCCGGCGAGGACGCGCCGGCTCTTCACCCGGGGTCGCCGCCACCGACACTTTCGACGGCCGTTCCGCCACCTTCACCGTCAGATGCGCGGTCCGCTTGACGACGCGAAAGGCGCGGCCCATCGGAGCCGGGCGGATGCGCTTCTGCGACGGGCCCTGATTGGCGAAGCAGGCCGTCACGTAGAGCCGATCGACGTCGCCGCTGAAGCCATCCTTGCTCTGCGCGTTGGCGATCGCCGAGCGCAGCACCTTCTCGATGTCCTTGGCGATCCCCTTGCGCGCGAAGCGCAGGGTCGCGAGCGCGTGGTTGACGTCGTGGCCGCGGATCAAATCCAGCACCAGCCCGGCCTTCTGCGCCGAGGTGCGCACGTACTTGGCTGTCGCATGCGCTTCGATCGCCATTACGCGCCCGCCTTTCCGGCGCCGGCCGGCGCCGGGGCCGCCACCGCCGCCGCCTTGTCGGCCTTCGTCGTGTGTCCCTTGAACAGCCGCGTCGGCGCGAACTCGCCGAGCTTGTGCCCGACCATGTTCTCGGTGATGTACACCGGGATGAACTTCCTCCCGTTGTGCACCGCCAGCGTGTGCCCGACCATCTCGGGGATGACCGTCGAGCGACGCGACCAGGTCTTGATCACCTTCTTCTCGCCGCCGCGATTCATCACCTCGATCTTCTCGAGGAGCGGGACGTCGACGAAAGGACCCTTCTTGAGTGATCTACCCATGTACTCTCTCCACCACCGACAAATCCGCAGTTCCTGCCGCCAGCCGCCGCCTGCCCACGGCTGGCTACTTCTGTCTCCGCTGCACGATGAACCGATCGGTCCGCTTCGCGTTGCGGGTCTTGTATCCCTTGGTCGGGATACCCCACGGCGTCACCGGGTGGCGGCCTCCCGACGTCTTGCCTTCACCGCCGCCGAGCGGATGGTCGACCGGATTCATCGCGACACCGCGGACATGCGGGCGGATGCCGAGCCACCGGCTGCGGCCGGCCTTGCCGATCGACACGTTCTCGTGATCGAGATTGCCGACCTGGCCGACCGTCGCGTAGCACTCGACGTTGATCTTGCGGGTCTCGCCCGACGGCATCTTCACCGAGGCGTAGTCCCCTTCCTTGGCCACCAGCTGCACGCCCGATCCGGCGCTGCGCGCGATCTGGCCGCCGCGCCCCGGCCGCAGCTCGACGTTGTGGATCAGCGTGCCGAGCGGAATGTTCTTCAGCGGCAGCGCGTTCCCCGGCAGGATGTCGACGCTGTCGCCGGCGATGATCGTCGTCCCGACCGCGAGCCCCACCGGGTGCAGGATGTAGCGCTTCTCGCCATCCGCGTAGGTGAGCAGCGCGATCCGCGCCGACCGGTTCGGGTCGTACTCGACCGTCGACACCGTCGCCGGGATGTCGCGCTTGTCGCGGCGGAAGTCGATCACCCGATAGCTGCGCTTGTGGCCGCCGCCGCGCCACCACGACGTCAACTCGCCGTGATTGTTGCGGCCGCCGGTGCGCTTGAGCGGCTCGACCAGCGGCTTGTGCGGCTCGGTCGCCGTGATCTCGTCGAACGTCTGGACGGTCTGGAAACGGCGTCCCGGCGACGTCGGGTTGTATTTTCTAATCGGCATAGCAATCCGTCGTGCCACTTCCCTGTCCAACCGCCCGATCCCGATACCGGGACCCTGGCGCTGGGCATCGGGACGTGACTACGCGCCCTCCAGGAACTCAGGAATCTTCTCGCCCTCGCGCAGCTTCACGTAGGCCTTCTTCCAGTCGGACCGCTGACCGGAGAAGCGTCCCTGGCGCTTCACCTTGCCGTGCGCAATCGCGGTCCGCACGGCTTCCACCTTCGAGCCGAGCAGCTTCTCGACCGCGCGCTTGATGTCCACCTTCGTCGCGCCGGGCGCCACCTCGAACACCAGCGTGCGTCCGCCTTCGCGGAGCAGCGTGGTCTTCTCGGTGATGAGCGGGCGGCGGATGACGTCTGTCTGCTTCATGTCAGTGTTCCAGCTTTATCGCGTCCGGCTTCCGGCCGTTCAGCCGAGCGACGTCTCCAGCCGCTGCAGGGCGTCGCGCGTCACGATCACCCAGTCGGTGTCCATCACGTCGCGCGCCGTCAGCCGGCCGGTCGCCACCAGCCGCACGCCGGCGATGTTGCGCGCCGAGAGCAGCAGGCCGTCGGCGTGATTGACGTCGATCACCAGCGTCTTGCCCGACGCGCCGAGCGTCTTGAACATCGCCGCCGTCTGCTTGGTCTTCAGGGACCGTGGCGCGGTGTCGGCGCCGCCGAGGCCGAGCGCGTCGACCACCGTCAGCGTGCCGTCGGCGAGCTTGGCGGCGAGCGCCGCGCGCAGCGCCCCCGACTTCACCTTGCGCGGCAGCTGATACTCGTAGCTGCGCGGCTGCGGCCCGAACACGGTGCCCCCCTTGCGCCACAGCGGGTTGCGGATCTCGCCCACCCGCGCGCGGCCGGTGCCCTTCTGGCGCCACGGCTTCTTGCCGGAGCCGCTGACCAGGGCGCGGTTCTTCGTCGCGTGGGTGCCGCGGCGCTCCGCCGCGTTCTCCTGCACGACGGCTTCCCAGATGAGATCGGACTTCACCCGGCCGCCGAATACCGCGTCGTTCAGCTCGAGGCTGCCGACCGTCTCCTTGTTGCTGTTGACCACGTCTATCTTCATCGCATCACCTTGCCGGACCTGAAGGTCCGGCCTACGTCGCAGGCAGGTCCGGCCGACATCGCCTGCAGGCCGGGCTCGACACCCGGCAGACGTTACTTCTTCGGCTTCTTCGCGACCGCGACCTTGGCCGCCTTCTCCACCTGCGGCACGACTTCCTTCTTCGCGGCCACCGCTTTGCGCACCATGACGTAGCTGCCCTCGACTCCCGGCACCGCGCCGCGCACCAGCATCAGATTCTGCTCGCCGTCGATGCGCACGACCTTCAGGTTGCGCACGGTGACGCGGTCGCCGCCCATCCGGCCCGCGGCGCGCATCCCCTTGACGACGCGCGAGGGGAAGGACGACGCGCCGATCGAACCGGGCGCGCGATGGAACATCGAGCCGTGCGTCGCCGCGCCGCCGCGGAAGTTGTGGCGCTTGACGACACCCTGGAAGCCGTGCCCGCGGCTGAGGCCGATGACGTCGACCCGCTCGCCGTCCTTGAACACGCCGCCGACCAGCACCTGGTCGCCGGCCTTGAGCGCCGCCGCCTCACCGCCCGCCACCTGCGTGAATTCGCGGCGGACCCGGCTCGGCGGCACGTTGCCCGCCTTCTTGTAATGGCCGGCGATCGCCTTGTTGACCTTGGCCGGCTTCTCCTCGACCAGGGCGAGCTGGACTGCCTCGTAGCCGTCGCTCTGGGCGTTCTTCGACTGCAGGACGACGCACGGACCCGCCTTGATCACGGTGGCGGGCGTGACCGTGCCGTCCGGCGCGAACACCTGGGTCATCCCAACTTTGCGGCCGATGATTCCGTTGACCATGGCTATTTGTGTTCCTTGCCGAACGCCTTGATCTCGACATCGACACCGGCCGGCAGGTCGAGCTTCATCAGCGCGTCGACCGTCTGCGGCGTCGGTTCGAAGATGTCAATCAGACGCTTGTGGGTGCGCAGCTCGAACTGCTCGCGCGACTTCTTGTCGACGTGCGGCGACCGCAGCACGGTCCACTTGTTCTTCTCGGTCGGCAGTGGAATCGGGCCGGCCAGCCGGGCGCCGGTGCGCCGCGCCGTATCCACGATCTCCGTCGTCGACTGATCCAGCACCCGGTTGTCGTAGGCCTTGAGGCGGATGCGAATCTTGTCGCTAAAGGGTGATGCCATTTCTCGAAATCCTTGTCAGCGTTCGTCTCGACCGGCGGCAACGGCTCGCGTCCTTGAGTGGCGCGGGCCCGTTGCCACCGAAACTAGGTCTTCCCCTGTACCCGCGCCACGACTTCCTCGCTCACGTTGTTGGGCGCCTGCTCGTAGCGATCGAAGTGCATCGAATACGTCGCGCGGCCCTGCGTGCGCGAACGGAGGTCCGTCGCATACCCGAACATTTCCGACAGTGGCACGCGCGCGTTGATGATCTGGGTGCCGCCGCGATCTTCCTGCGACTGGATTTGCCCGCGGCGGCTCGACAGGTTGCCCATCACGTCGCCCATGTGCTCCTTCGGCACGACGACCTCGACGCGCATGACGGGCTCGAGCAGCACCGGCTTCGCTTTCTTGGCGGCGTCCTGGAACGCCATCGAGCCGGCGATCTTGAACGCCATTTCCGACGAGTCGACGTCGTGGGACGAGCCGTCGTACAGCTCGATCCGGACGTCGTCCACCGGATAGCCGGCGAGCACGCCGCGCGTGAGCGCTTCCCGGATCCCTTCCTCGATCGGCTTGATGAACTCCTTCGGAATCGAGCCCTGCGTGGTCTCGTTCTCGAAGATGTAGCCGGTGCCCGGCTCGCCCGGGAAGAGATGAATCTTCACGTGGCCGTACTGGCCGCGGCCGCCGGTCTGCTTGGCGTACTTCATCTCGCCGTCGGCCGGACGGGTCAGCGTTTCCTTGTAGGCCACCTGCGGCTTGCCAACCGTCGCCTCGACGCTGAACTCCCGCTTCAGCCGGTCGACGATGATCTCGAGGTGCAGCTCGCCCATGCCGGCGATGATCACCTGGCCGGTCTGCATGTCGGTCTGGACGTGGAAGGTCGGATCTTCGGCCCGCAGCTTCTGCAGCCCGGCGCCGAGCTTTTCCTGGTCGGCCTTGGTCTTGGGTTCAATCGCCAGCGAGATGACCGGCTTCGGGAAGTCCATCGCCTCGAGCACGATCGGCTTCTTCTCGTCGCAGATCGTGTCGCCCGTCGACACACTCTTCAGCCCGACCGCCGCCGCGATGTCGCCGGCGTAGACTTCCTTGATTTCCTCGCGCTTGTTGGCGTGCATCTTCAGGAGCCGCCCGATGCGCTCGCTCTTCTGCTTGGTCGAGTTGTAGACCGTCGTGCCGGCGGTGAGTACGCCCGAATAGACGCGGATGAAGGTCAGCTGGCCGACGAACGGGTCGGTCATGATCTTGAACCCGAGCGCCGCAAACGGCGCGTCGTCCTTCGCCGGGCGCTCGATGATCGCCTCGGGGCCTTTGTCGGGGTCGAAGCCCTCGATCGCGGGCACGTCGATCGGCGACGGCAGGAAGTCGACGACCGCGTCGAGCAGCAGCTGCACGCCCTTGTTCTTGAACGCCGAGCCGCAAATCACCGGGACGAAGGCTGGCTCCGCCTTGTCGCCCTTGGTGTGCACCGACGAGTTGACGCGCTTGCGCAGCGCGGCCTTGATCTCGTCCTCGGTCACCTCTTCGCCATGGAGATACTTCTCGAGGATCTTGTCGTCCGCCTCGCTGACCTTTTCGATGAGCTGCTCGCGGAAGCGCTTGGCGTCTTCCATCATGTCGGCGGGAATGTCGCCGACGATGAAGTCGGCGCCCATCGTCTCGTCCTTGTAGGTGACCGACTTCATGCGAATGAGGTCGACCACGCCCAGGAACTTGTCCTCGCTGCCGATCGGCAGGTGGAGGGCGACGGGGTTGCCACCGAGCTTGCTGACGATCTGCTCGAACGTCCGCTTGAAGTCCGCGCCGATGCGATCCATCTTGTTGACGAAGCAGATGCGCGGGACGCGGTACTTGTCGGCCTGGCGCCAGACGGTCTCGGACTGCGGCTCGACACCGGCGACCGCGTCGAACACGGCGACGGCGCCGTCGAGCACGCGCAGCGAACGCTCCACTTCGGCGGTGAAGTCGACGTGGCCGGGCGTATCGATGATGTTGATGCGGTGCTCACGCCAGAAGCAGGTCGTCGCCGCCGACGTGATCGTGATGCCGCGCTCCTGTTCCTGCTCCATCCAGTCCATGACCGCCGTCCCCTCGTGGACCTCACCGATCTTGTAGGTGATGCCCGTGTAGAAGAGGATGCGTTCGGTCGTGGTGGTCTTGCCGGCATCGATGTGGGCCATGATGCCGATGTTGCGCGTTTTGGCGAGCGAGGTTTCCCGGGCCATTTCTCAGTTACCAGTCAGCAGTTAAAGTTCGCAGTCGCAGTTCAAAGCCGGCCGTGTCTACCAGCGGTAGTGCGCGAAGGCCTTGTTCGCCTCGGCCATCCGGTGCACGTCTTCGCGCTTCTTCACCGCGCCGCCGCGCAGATTGGCCGCGTCCATCAGCTCGTTGGCCAGCTTCTCGGTCATCGTCTTGCCGTCGCCGCGGTCGCGCGCGAACCCGACCAGCCAGCGGATGCTGAGCGAGAGACGACGGTTCGGATTGACCTCCACCGGCACCTGGTAGTTGCTGCCGCCGACCCGGCGCGACTTCACCTCGAGCGCCGGCTTGACGTTCTCGACCGCCTTCTTGAAGACCTTGAGCGGATCGTCGCCGGTCTTCTCCTGGATGGAGGACATGCTGCCGTACATGATCTTCTCGGCCGTGCTCCGCTTGCCGTCGCTCATCAGCGTGCTGATGAACTTGGTGACCAGCGAGCTGCTGTAGATCGGATCCAACGGAACGTCGCGCTTCGGGATTTCTCTGCGTCTCGGCATATCGTTTTCTTTTCGTGTAGGCCGCTGCTTCTGAGCCCTACGACTTCGGCCTCTTGGCTCCGTACTTCGAACGCCCCTGCTTGCGACCCTGCACGCCGACGGCGTCGAGGGTGCCGCGCACCACGTGGTAGCGCACGCCGGGGAGATCCTTGACGCGGCCGCCGCGAATCAGCACGAGCGAGTGCTCCTGCAGGTTGTGGCCGACGCCGGGGATGTAGGTCGTGACCTCGATCCCGTTGGTCAGACGCACGCGGGCCACCTTGCGCAGCGCCGAGTTCGGCTTCTTCGGCGTCTGTGTGAAGACGCGCACACACACGCCGCGCTTCTGCGGGCTGTTCTGCAGCGCGGGGCTCTTCGTCTTCGTCAGGACCTTCTCGCGTCCCTTGCGCACCAACTGGCTGATCGTCGGCACAGGTACTCCGTCAAAAAAAACACACATCGAAAGAAGGGACGCCCCTTCTTTCAGAGGTTTTGTTGCTCCAGGCCTAGGGCGCCGCATACGCGGCCCGGCACCTGGAACTGACTTACCCTATAAGGTTGAAAGTTGCCCGCCCGGCAATGGGCGAAGCCGTCTGGGATGGGGCTCTAGATAGGGCGTCCTAGAGCCGACCAGAACCTGGGAAATATAACAAACCTCGCCACGGAAGGCAAGCGAACTCAGGGGAAAGGGGCTGGAGCGGCAGGAACGGGGCGGGTGAAGCGACGAGCACAGGACGGGGGCTGGGAGGAGCGGGGGCCCAACCAAGGCCCACCCTTGCCCCCCAGCCCCCTGGTCGCAGCTCAATCCTTGATCTTGTGGGCAACCTCGTGCAGCGCGTCGCCCACCTTCCGGCGGGCTTTTCCGAAGCCTTCCTCGACGTTTCCGGCCGCCTGGTCGGCGATGCCCTCGCCGCGCAGGTCGTCGTCGTCCGTAGCGTTCCCCACGCCTTCCTTGATCTTGCCCTTTAGCTGGTCAACTTTACCGTTGAGTTCGTCTTTGTTCATGCGTCGAACCTCCGCTGACTCTGGTATTCAAACGGCACGACGTCAGCCATATGCGGTGCGAATGGCGTGTTGACACGGGCCGCCGGCTCCTGTACAAGAAAGACAATGCGTCTGGTGGTCTGCGGGGTCTGCTGTTGCTGTTGTTGTCGGGGAGCCGACAGCTTCCAGCCCAGGAGTCCGCACACGCGCTGACGTTTCAGCACCCGAAGGATTCAAACGGCCCGGAAGCCTCATGGTTTCCGGGCCATTTTTTTGTGCACATGACTCTGTTTCCGTTGTTTCTCAAGCTCGAAGGGCGCCGCGTGCTCGTGGTCGGTGGCGGCCCCGTCGCCGCCTCGAAGCTCGCCTCGCTGCGCGCCGCCGGCGCCGACGTGCTGGTCGTGGCGCCGGAGGTCTGTGCGTCGATCCGCGAGACCGACGTCCAGATCGCGCAGCGCCCGTTCGAGGACGCCGATCTGGACACGGCGTGGCTGGTGGTGGCGGCGGCTACGCCGGCCGTCAACGCACGCGTGGCGCGCGCCGCCGAAGAGCGGCAGATCTTCGTGAACGCCGTCGACGATCCGGCAAACGCCTCGGCCTATCTGGGCGGCGTCGTGCGGCGCTCTGGGGTGACGCTGGCCATTTCCACCTCAGGCGAGGCGCCCGCGCTTGCCGGCCTGCTGCGTGAAGGCCTGGATCGGCTGCTGCCCGCCGATCTCGATCGCTGGGGCGAGGCCGCGCGCGACGCCCGGCGCGACTGGAAGGCCGGCCAGGTCCCGATGGCGGACCGGCGGCCCCTGCTGCTCGACGCACTCAACGCGATCTACGACCGTGACGCGGCGTTGACGCCGGCGGCCGGACGCGAGCGGAGAAGCCGATGAGCGGCATCGTGTCGCTGGTCGGCGCCGGCCCGGGCGATCCGTCGCTGCTGACGCGGGCTGCGCTGGCGCGGCTGCGCAAGGCCGACCTCGTGCTGTACGACGCGCTCGTCACGCAGGACGTGCTGCGGCTGGCGCCGCGGGCCCGCCGGTTCCCCGTCGGCAAGCGGGCGCGGCGGCCGAGCATGCGCCAGTCGACGATCAACGCGCTGATGATCCGCGCGGCGAAACGCGGCCAGCGCGTGGTGCGCCTCAAAGGAGGCGATCCCTTCGTGTTCGGCCGCGGCGGCGAGGAGGCGCTCGCCCTGCGCGCAGCCAACATTCCATTCGAGGTCATCCCCGGCGTCACGAGCGCGGTGGCGGCGCCGGCGCTCGCCAACATCCCGTTGACGCACCGCGGCGTGTCGTCGGCGTTCACGGTGATCGCCGGCCACGCGCGCGAGAGCTATGAACCGGTGGTCGCGGCGATTGCGCCGGGCCCGCTGACGCTCGTATTCCTGATGGCGGTGGCGGAACAGCGCGGCATCGCCGAAGCGCTCGTCGTCCGCGGCTGGCCGGCGTCGACGCCGGCGGCGCTCCTCTTTGCCGCGTCACGCGACGAGGCGGAGACGTGGACCGGCACGCTGGCGGATCTGGCCGGCGGCAGGGGCCTCATCGATCGGGAGCGCCCCGGCATGATCGTCGTCGGCGACGTGATCAATGTCCGCGGTCAGCTGGGCTTCCGCGCCACCGACGACGCGATGGACGCCGTGACGGTGCGCCGATGAGCACCGCTCTTCCGATTTCACGTCCATCGGATCTCGGTCATCGGGCATCCGTGCTCGATCTCATCGGTGACACGCCTCTCGTGCGCCTCGAGGCGCTGGAGACCAACGGCTCGCAGATTTACGCGAAGCTCGAATGGCAGAACCCCGGCGGCTCGGTCAAGGATCGCGCCGCGGCCCGGATGATCGTCGAGGGGGAGCGCAGCGGCGCGCTGAGGCCTGGCGGCACGATTCTCGATGCCACGTCGGGAAACACGGGCATCGCTTACGCGATGATCGGCGCGGCGCTGGGCTACCGTGTCCGGCTGTGCGTGCCGGCCAACGTCACGCCGGAACGGCTCCGCATGCTGCGGGCGTTCGGCGCCGATCTGGTGCTCACCGATCCGATGGACGGCTCGGACGGTGCCATCCGCGAGGCGCGCGCCATCCACCAGCGCGAACCGCACCTGTTCTATCCCGACCAGTACAACAACGAGGCCAACTGGCGCGCCCACTACGACACGACGGGCCTCGAGATCTGGCGTCAGACCGAGGGCGCGGTCACCCACTTCGTGGCCGGCCTCGGCACGAGCGGCACTTTTACCGGCACGACCCGCCGGCTGCGCGTTCTGAATCCGGCCCTCAAGGCCTACTCGGTGCAGCCAGACGGGCCGCTGCACGGCATCGAAGGCCTGAAGCACATGGCCACCTCGATCGTCCCGGGGATCTACGACGAGCGGCTCGCCGATGAAGACCTGCGCATCGCCACGGAAGACGCGCACGCGATGACGCGCCGGCTCGCCGCCGACCTCGGCTGGTTCGCCGGCATTTCGAGCGGCGCGGTCGCGGTCGCCGCGGCGCGGCTCGCCTCGCAGCATCCGGGGGCCGTCGTCGTCACCATCTTCCCGGATGGCGGCGCCCGCTATCTGTCGGAACCCTTCTGGAGCGAGGCGCGATGAGCGAGCAGCGAGCGGCGGCGACGGTGTCGAGAACCGGGGTGCAGCTGAGCGGACGCGTGCTGGACGCGATCCGGCGTCACGCGGCGGATGCCTATCCCCACGAATGCTGCGGCGCGCTGATCGGCGCTGCCGCGGGCGACGACCTCGTCGAGATCGTCGACGCCAAGGCGCTGGACAACGTCACCGACGAAGGTCCGCGACGCCGCTTCCGCGTCAGTCCTGCCGACTACCGGCAGTCCGAGGCGCGCGCGCGCGAGCTCGGCGCCGAGCTGGTCGGCTTCTATCACTCGCATCCGGATCATCCGGCGCAGCCGTCGCAGTACGACCTCGATCACGCGTGGCCGAACTTCAGCTACGTGATCGTCGCCGTCGCCCAGGCCACGCCGGGCGACCTGCGCTCGTGGCGCCTGCGTCCGGATCGCTCGCAGTTCGACGAGGAGACCGTGCTATGACCCCGATTCTGATTCCCACGCCGCTGCGCGCCTACACCGGCAAGCAGGACACGGTCCGTGTGCCGGGGGCGACAATCGGCGAAGCGCTCGCCGCCCTGACCACCGAGTTCGGCGACCTCCGGCAGCACCTCTTCAACGCCGAGGGCAGGCTGCGCAGCTTCGTCAACATCTATGTCAACGACGAAGACATCCGCTATCTGCAGAAGGAAGCGACGCCGCTCAAGCCCGGCGACACCGTCAGCATCGTCCCGTCGGTGGCCGGAGGCTCCGGCGCCGCCGCGCCGGCGGCGAGCGCGGAGCTGACGCCGGAGGAGATCAAGCGGTACAGCCGTCACCTGATCCTGCCCGAGGTCGGCCTCGCCGGACAGCAGAAGCTGAAGGCCGCGAAGGTGCTGCTCATCGGCGCCGGCGGCCTCGGCTCCCCGGCCGGTCTGTATCTGGCGGCCGCCGGCGTCGGCCGCGTCGGGATCGTCGACTTCGACGCCGTGGATTTCAGCAACCTGCAGCGCCAGATCCTGCACGGCACTGCCGATGTGGGGCGCTCGAAGCTGCACTCGGCGGCCGACCGGCTGCGCGCGATCAACCCGGCGATCGAGATCGACACCTACGAAACGGCGCTGACCTCGAAGAACGCGCTCGACCTGTTCAAGGACTACGACGTCATCCTCGACGGCACCGACAACTTTCCGACGCGATATCTGGTCAACGACGCCTGTGTGCTGCTGCGCAAACCGAACGCCTACGGCAGCATCTTCCGGTTCGAGGGGCAGGCCTCGGTGTTCGGCGTTCCCGGCGGTCCCTGCTACCGCTGCCTGTACCCCGAGCCGCCACCGCCCGGGCTCGTGCCCAGCTGCGCCGAAGGGGGCGTGCTCGGCGTGCTGCCTGGGGTGATCGGCACCATCCAGGCGACCGAGGCGATCAAGCTCATTCTGGGCGTTGGACAGACGCTCAGCGGCCGGCTGTTGCTCTACGACGCGTTCAACATGCGCTTCCGCGAGCTGAAGCTGCGGCGCGATCCGGCGTGCCCGGTGTGCGGGGATCACCCGACAGTCACGGCGCTCATCGACTACGACCAGTTTTGCGGGGTCGCCCCGACGGGAGCGGCGTCGGTCCCGGAGACGACGTCAGCGGAGCTGAAGGCGCGGATCGATCGCGGCGACCGCCCGTTCATCCTCGACGTGCGCGAGCCCAATGAATTCCAGATCTGCCGCATCCCCGGCTCGACGCTGATTCCGCTCGGCGAGCTGCCGCGCCGCCTCGACGAGCTGCCGCAGGGCCCTGGAGCTCCCGACATCGTCGTCCACTGCAAGATGGGCGGCCGCAGCGCCAAGGCAGTGCGGACCCTGACTGAAAAGGGATTCACGCGCGTGCAGAACCTCAAGGGCGGCATCCTCGACTGGATCGACACGATCGATCCGACGCAGACGAAGTACTAGAAGCCGGGCTCGTCGGCCGGGTCGTCGGACCCGGCAGCGCCGGTGGGAGAACCTCGATGTCAGTAGTGGACGATCCGAAGACCTACGGCCGCGCGCGACTGAGCTTCGCGAGCGAAGCCGACATCGACGAGTTCGCGTCGGTGCTGGGGCAATTCGAGCGCGGTGAGATTGGCCCCGATCAGTGGCGCGGGTTCCGGTTGCTGCGCGGCACCTACGGGCAGCGCCAGGCGGAGGACGCGCAGATGCTGCGGGTGAAGATCCCGCAGGGCGTGCTCACCGGACCGCAGCTGGAGGCGCTCGCCGACGTCGCCGATCGCTACTCGCGCGGCTTCGGCCACATCACCACACGCCAGAACATCCAGTTCCATTTCGTGAAGCTGCACGACGCCGAGCCGGCGATGCGGCGGCTCGCCGACGACGGGTTGACGACGCGCGAGGCCTGCGGCAACTCTGTCAGGAACATCACCTCCTGCCCGTACGCCGGCGTCGCCGACGATGAGCTGTTCGATGTCACGCCGTATGCCGAGGCGCTGACGCGCTACCTGTTGCGCCATCCGTTGAGCTCGAAGCTGCCGCGCAAGTTCAAGATCGGCTTCGAAGGCTGCGCCGAGGATCACACCAAGGTCGCGATCAACGACCTCGGCTTCCGAGCCACCGCCTCGGAAGACGGCGCGCGCGGTTTCCGCGTCACGGTGGCGGGCGGCACCGCCATTCTGTGCCGCACCGGCGCGGTGATCCACGAATTCATCCCGACCGGCGAGATCTACGACGTCGCCGACGCGGTGATGCGGGTGTTCGCCGAGTTTGGCGACTACCAGCACCGCCAGCGCAACCGCTTGAAGTTCCTGGTCAAGAGCATGGGCTGGGATCGCTGGCTCGAGGAATACCGGCGCGCGCTCGCCGGCGTCCGCGCCGAGCCCCGCCGGGCTCGCCCGTTCGACGCGGATCACGCCGAAATCGAAGCGCCGCCGGACTGGCCGGCCCCCCAGGCGCCTGACCCCGTCGCGATCGAGGCGCGAGCCAACGCGGCCCATCTGCGCGGCGCCGGCACCCGCCCGTCGCTGCTGCCGATCACCAACGACTCGGAAGAGCGCTGGCTGCGCACCAACGTGCGGCCGCAGAAGCAGCGCGGCTACGCCATGGCGATCGTGACGATTCCGCTCGGCGATCTCACGGCGCCGCAGTTCCGGATCGTCGCCGATCTCGCGGCGGCCTACGGGGACGGTAGCGTGCGCGTCACGGTCGAACAGAACCTCATCATCCGCTGGGTGAAAATGGACCGGCTCCACGACTTGTACGTGGCGCTCGACGCGGCCCGGCTCTCCCACTCAGGGCTCGGCACGATCGCCGACGTCGTCAGTTGCCCCGGCGCCGAGACCTGCCGGATCGCGGTCACCCAGTCACGTGGCCTCGGGCATCTTCTCGGCGAGCACCTGCGCGCCAACCCCGAACTGGCGGCGGCAGCCGGCCCCGGTGACATCAAGATCAGTGGCTGCCCGAACGGATGCGGACAGCATCACATCTCGGCGATTGGTTTCCAGGGCAGTATCCGGAAGCTCGGCGCGAGAGCCGTCCCCCAGTACTTCGTCATGGTCGGGGGCGGCGTCGACACCGACGGAGCCGCGTTCGGCCGCATCGCGGCCAAGATCCCGGCGCGCCGCGCGCCCGAAGCGGTCGAACGCCTGATCGCGCTCTATCGTGCCGAACGCCGCGACCGCGAGCTCCTCTCGGATTACTTCCGCCGCGCCGATGCCGTCCGGGTCAAGCAGGTGCTGGCGGATCTCGAGAGCCTGAGCGACGCCACCGCGCGCCCCGAGGACTTCATCGACCTCGCCGAGGATCAGGAGTTCGCGCCGGTGATCCTCGACGGCGAGTGCAGCGCGTAACGCGACGGTCATCGCCGATAGCCGCTGCAGGCCGCATCTGCAGTTCCGGCTCGCGCGGCCGCATATAATGCGGCGGATGTTCCTCGCCGAACCTCGCAGGCCGGGCCGTCAGGTCCAGGGAGAGCCATGCCGAAACTGATCGAGAAGCCGACGGTCATCGACTGCGTCGGTACCAAGCCGAAGCAGATTCAGGAATATGCGGGCCGGGTGAATTCGGGCCATGCGGGTGTCAGTGTGGCGCGGATGATCTCGCCGAGCGGATGGGAAGAGCCGGGCCAGCGGCCGGAGTTCGAGGAGATCACCGTCGTGCTGAAGGGCACGCTGCGCGTCCAACACGAGAACGGCGTACTCGAGGTAGGAGCGGGCCAGGGGATCGTCACCAGTCCAGGCGAGTGGGTTCGTTACAGCACGCCTGGACCGGATGGTGCGGAATACGTCGCCGTGTGCCTGCCGGCGTTTTCGCCGACGACGGTCCACCGCGACGAGTAGCGCGGAAGGAGGCCCGACCCGGAGGGTCATCTCCAGAGCCCGGCCTCCAGCTTCGCTGCCTACTTGACGGTCAGGGCGTTGTTCACGCTCTTGACGCCGGTCGTCTTCTCCACCAGCTCCCCGATTCTCGCCCGATCGGCGCCGGTCGGCACGGCGCCCCCGATGGTCACGACGCCGTTCTTTGTCGAGACGTCAATCGACCTTCCGCGCGCGGCGGTATCCGACATCAGGCGCGTCTTCACGGCGGTGGTGATGGAGGCGTCGCTGATCGCATCACCCGTCTTCTTCGCCGCGTCTTCGCTCTTGTCGGCGGCGCTCCGCCCCTTCTCGGCGGCGTCATCCTTGACGACGACCTTGCTGTCGTCGGTCTTGATCGCGACCGCTCCGGAATCATCCTTCACCGCGACGCCGTCGTGCCCGCTGGTGCCAGCGGCAACGCCGACCGTCAGGTTGTTCTGGACGCTTTTCACGCCGGTCGTCTTCTCCACCAGCCGGCCGATGCGGGCCTTGTCGGTCGCGGTCGGCACGCTGCCGGCGATCGTGACGACGCCGCTCTTGGTGTCGACGTCGATCTTGTTGGCGCGGCCAGCCTTGTCCTTCATCAGCCGCGTTTTGACCTCGGTCGTGATCGACGTATCGGTCACGGCCTTGCCGGTCTTCTGTGCGGCTTTCTCGGTCTTGTCGGCGGCCTGCTTCGATTTCTCGCCAGCGTCGTCCTTGACGACGACGGTCGTTTCCTTGGGTTTGTCCTGAACGGGCGGTCTCGCGAATGCGGTCCCGGCGACCGACCACGCCGCGACCGTCGCGGCAACGATGAACGTCTTCCTCATGTACGAAGTTCCCCCTTGCTTACTGGCTTTGGATTCGAGCGTCGTCCTGTCGATGACGCGGGTGACATCAGTGCGACGGCGGCAGCGCCGCTCACGACGCTGAGCTTGCTTCGCATGCCGTCTCCCTCCTGGTGAGGGAGCACGATCCGTACCGGTTCAGCTCTTCAGGGCGATGAGCAATCCGTCGCGAACGGGAATGAGCGAGGTAATCCACGGCTGACGCTGCAGCAGCCGGGTCAGCTCCCGAACTCCCTGCGTATCGGCAGCCTGGTCGATGCCGTCGAGGACGCGACGGCTCCACAGCATATTGTCGACGATGAGCACTCCTCCGCGCCTGAGCTTGTCGTCGATGACCGGAAGCGATGCCGGATAGTCCTTCTTCATGATGTCGTTGAAGATGAGGTCGAACGGCCCGGCCGTTTCCCGCAGGGTGGCGACCGCCTCGGCGGCGTGATAGTGCACGACGTCGTCGAGCCCGAGCGCCGCGAGGTGACCGCGCGCCTTCTTCGAGAGGTCCTCGTCCCAGACGACGTGGTGCACTTCCCCGCCGCCGTTTTCCTTGACGGCTCGGGCGAAGAAGGCGGTCGAGTAGCCGTAACCGGAGCCGAGCTCGAAGATGCGGCGCGCGCCGATCATGCGCGCGATCTGATAACAGACGTGGGCGCACGCCGGCCCGACGATCGGGAAATCGTGTTCGGCCGCGTAGGCCTCCATGGCGAGAAGCTCGGGGTGTCGCGCGGGCACGAGCGAATCGAGGTACGCGGTCAGCGACGGGTCGAGGACGTCCGGCATCCCGCCATGATAGTCGACGGCAGCACTCTCCTTGACAACTTAGGAGAACGAGCGCACCATGCCTAATGCACTTAGGAGAATCCAATGGCTGAACAGGCGGACCTGCTGCCCGGGACGCTGGACATGCTGATTCTGAAGGCGGTGTCGCTTGGCGCCCTGCACGGCTACGGCGTGCTGCTGCGCATCGAGCAGATGACGCGCGGCGCGCTGCAGATCGAGCAGGGGGCGCTCTATCCGGCGCTCTACCGGCTGGAGCGGCAGGGGCTGCTCGACGCCGAATGGGGGACGTCGGACAACAACCGGCGCGCGAAGTTCTACACGCTGACGGCGGCGGGCCGAAAACGCCTGCGTGAAGAAACCGACAGCTGGAACCGCGCGGCCGCCGCCGTCGCGACGGCGCTCAAGGCACGCCCGTCGGAAGGCTGACGCGATGCTGGCCCGATTCCGCTCGCTCGCGAGGCACCTGCGGCGCCGAAGCGCCTTCGAGGACGCCATGGACGCCGAGATGCGGTTCCATCTCGAGAGCCGCACCGCCGATCTGGTCGGACGCGGTCTGCCGCCAGCCGAAGCCGCCCGTCAGGCTCGCCTCGAATTCGGATCGATCGAGAAGCAAAAGGACGAAGCGCGCGCCGGCGCCGGCTTGCGCCGGCTCGACGAGCTGGGCGGCGACCTGCGCTATGCCTGCCGCGGCTTCAGGCGCGACAAGACCTTCGCCGCCACCGCGATCGTGACCCTCGCGCTCGGCATCGGCGCCAACGCGGCGATCTTCACCCTGATCGACGCGCTGGTCCTGCGCGCGCTGCCGGTCAGCCGGCCCGGCGAGCTCGATCAGCTGGCGCTCGGGTCGAAGATCGATCAGCGCGGCGATCCGAGCTTCTCCTATCCGATGGTCCTGGCGCTCGACCGCGAGCGTGAGGTCTTCACCAGCGTCGCCGGCTTCAGCGGATTCTCGTTCTCCGAGGGCAGCGGCGCGTCGCCGCAGCGGGTATCCAGCGCCGTCGTCACCGGCCAGTTCTACGAGACGCTCGGCCTGCAACCGGCTGCCGGCCGTCTGCTCGAGGCCGCCGACGACCAGCCGGGCGCGCCGCTCGTGGCCGTGGCGAGCTTCGCCTATTGGCAGCGTGAGCGCGCCGGCAACCCGGCGGCCGTCGGCCAGCGCCTTCTGCTCAACGGCGTTCCCGTCGAGCTCGTCGGCGTCAGCCCGCGCGGGTTCACCGGCGCCAACGTCGGCGCCATGGCGGACATCACCGTGCCGGTCGCCGCGATCGCGCGGCTGACGCCGGCCATGTCGACACTGCTCGGCACGGGCAACACCTGGCTGCGCGTGCTGGCGCGGCGCCGCGGCGGCGTCACGCAGGAGCAGGCCGCGGCGCGACTCGCCGCCGCGTGGCCGCGCATCGCCGAAGCCGCCATCAATCCCGCGTGGTCGGGGGCCCGGAAGCGATCCGTGTCCGAGGCGATCGTGCGGTTCGGACCTGGCGCGACCGGATGGACGTACCTGCGCGAGCTGTATGTCACGCCGCTGCGCGTGCTGATGGCCGCGGCCTCGCTGGTGCTGCTTATCGCCTGCGCCAACGTCGCGAGCCTGCTGCTCGCACGAGCCTCGAGCCGCCGCCGGGAGACGGCCGTGCGCATGGCGCTCGGCGCCAGTCGCGCCCGGGTCATTCGGCAGCTTCTCGTCGAAAGCCTGATCCTGGCGCTCGTCGGCGCGGCGGCCGGCGTCGTGCTGGCGTGGGACGCGAGCCGGCTGCTCGTCGGCCTCATCTCCAGCGGCGGCTCTCCACTCGTCTTCGATCTCACGCCCAACTGGCGTCTGCTCGGCTACACGACGGCGGTCGCCTCAGGCACGGCGCTCCTCTTCGGCATCGCGCCGGCTTTTCACGCCACGGCGTGGGGCGCACATGCCGCCCTGAGAGACGACGCGCGAACCGGGAGCGCCCGCCAGCGGCTGCTGCCCTGGCTCGTAGCGGCGCAGATCGCGGTGTCGCTCGTGCTGCTGGTCGGCGCCGCGCTCTTCATCCGCACGCTGCGCAATCTGCAGACGCTGGATCCCGGCTTCAAGGCGGAGGGCGTCCTCTTCGTCGAATTCGAACGCGGTCCGGCGCGGGTACCGTCTACCGCGCTCGACGCGGTGCGGGCGATCCCAGGCGTCGTCTCCGCCAGCGTCGCGACGCACACGCCGCTGAGCGGCGCCTCTTGGGGGGATCCGCTGGTCCCGGCAGGCCAGCCCATTCCGGAGCGCGACACCGCCCTGCTCATCGGCGTCGCGCCCGGCTTCTTCCGGACGCTCGACATGACGCTCACCGCCGGGCGCGACTTCACCGATCGCGACCAACGCGAGAGTCCTGGCGTCGCCATCGTCAATCAGCGCTACGCCGATGCCTATTTTCCGCACGAGAACCCGATTGGCCACCACCTCGCGGGCACGGTCAATGGCGCGGCCCGCGATCTCGAGATCGTCGGCGTTGCACGCAACACCAACACCGGCAGCCTGCGGAGCACACCGCCGCGTACGGTGTATCTCCCCTACGCGCAGGTGATCGGAGCCACCTCGACAAACGTGGTCGTCCGCGCGACGGGATCGCTGATCGACGTCGCCGCAGCGCTGCGGCGGACGCTCCAACCGCTCGCGCCGGTGACGCCGCTCGAGGCGCGTCCGCTGTCGGACCAGGTGCGGGACGCGATCGGGCGCGAACACCTGATGGCGGTGCTTGCCGGCGCCTTTGGCGCGCTCGCGCTGACGCTGGCCGCGGTCGGCATCTACGGGTTGCTCGCGTTCGCGGTGGCGCGCCGCACCCGCGAGATCGGCATTCGCGTGGCGCTTGGCGCCAGGCGCGGCAGCGTCATTGCGCTGATGCTCCGTGCCGCGCAACTGCCGCTCGTCGCCGGCGTCGCGATCGGAGCGGTGGCGGCGTGGATCGCCGCGCGCGCCGTCGAGTCGATGCTCTTCGGGCTGACGCCGCACGATTCGCTGGCGCTGGGCGGCGCGATCGCCGTCCTGCTCGTCGTCGCCCACGTCGCCGCCTATCTGCCCGCGCGCCGGGCGGCGCGCGTCGATCCGCTCGTCGCGCTCAAGAGCGAGTAAGCCCTCGCCGCGTGCGCTATACGAGCACGCGAATGATGTCCGAACGCGTGATGATGAAAGTCTTGTCGGTCTTGAAGTCGCGGACCAGCACCGCCGGCATCGACGGCGTGATCATCGTGGACAGCAGATCGAGCGGCGTCGAGACGTCGACGAACGGGAATGCGGACTGCATGATCGATTCAACCGGTTCGGTCTTGATCTCGGAGTTCTTGACCAGCTCGCTGTAGAGGTGGGTCTCGTTGAGCGAGCCAACGAGACGGCCGTCGTGGGTAATCGAGATCTGCGAAAAATCGTGGTCGGCCATCAGCCGCACCGCCGCGTCTACCCGCTGGTGCCCTTCGATCGAGAGCAGTTCTCCCGACATGCCCGACGCGACCAGATCGCGCGCCGTCATGCCGCTCTTCTCGAAGAAACCCTTCTGGCGCATCCACTCGTCGTTGAACATCTTGCCCAGGTAGCGCGAGCCGTGATCGTGGAAGATCACCACGACGAGGTCCTTTTCCGAAAAGCGATCCTTGAGCTGCAGCAGCCCCGCCATCGCCGAGCCCGCCGAATTGCCGGCGAAGATGCCCTCCTCCCGCGCGATCCGCCGCGTCATCAAAGCCGCGTCCTTGTCGGTCACTTTCTCGAACGCGTCGACCACCGAAAAGTCGACGTTCCTGGGCAGGAAGTCCTCGCCGATGCCTTCGGTGATGTACGGATAGATCTCGTTCTTGTCGAGGATGCCGGTGTCCTTGTACTTCTTCAGGACCGAGCCGTAGGTATCGATACCCCAGACCTTGATCGCCGGGTTCTTCTCCTTCAGGTAGCGCCCGACTCCGCTGATCGTGCCGCCGGTCCCGACGCCGCAGACCAGGTGTGTGACCCGGCCTTCGGTCTGCGCCCAGATCTCTGGACCCGTCTGTTCGTAATGCGCGGCGGTGTTCGACAGGTTGTCGTACTGGTTCGCCTTCCAGGAGTTGGGTACCTCCTTCACCAGCCGCGACGACACCGAATAGTACGAACGCGGATCATCGGGATCGACGTTGGTCGGACAGACGATGACCTCGGCGCCGAACGCGCGCAGCGCGTCCGCCTTTTCGGGCGACTGCTTGTCGGTGGTGGTGAACACGCACGTATAGCCTTTGATGATCGCGGCAATCGCCAGGCCCATGCCGGTGTTGCCGGACGTCCCCTCGATGATCGTGCCGCCCGGCTTGAGCGCGCCGCTCCGCTCCGCGTCCTCGATCATCTTCACCGCCATGCGGTCCTTGATCGAGTTGCCGGGGTTGGTCGTCTCCACCTTGGCGTAGACGGCGCCGCGCACGCCCGCCGTGATGCGATTGATGCGAATGAGCGGCGTGTCGCCGATCGCCTCGAGGATGCTGTCGAAGACGCGCTTCTGCCTGTTCACGCTAACAGGATATCCGGCTTTCTAGCGCCGCGTGGTGAGCCGGTAGAGCAGCAGTGCGGCCCGCTTGGTCTGGCTGGGCAGCGTCGCCAGGTCCGCCGTTTCCTGCGGCGAGTGATCGTCGGTTCCCATAAGGCCGATGCCGTCGATGACGCTGTTCACCTGCGCGGAGATGAACGACACGTCGGCGGCGCCGGCGCGGTCGGGGCTGACCGCGGTCACACGGCCGAGGCCCAGGTCCTGGCTCGCCCGGTCGTAGTCGACGAGCAGCGCTTCATTGCCTGGCGTCGGCGCCAGCGCCGGGTAGCCGTCCGCGAAGGTCAGCACGGCCTGTGTCTGCGCCAGCGGCGCATCGGCGACGACCTGCTTCATGGCGTCGCGCGCATGCTGCAACTGTGTGGGCGACAGCGTGCGCAGATCGCCGATCGCCACCGCATGCTGCGCGATGACGTTGGTCTTGCCCGACGCGGTTCCCTTGGCCAACACGTCGTCGACATCCGCGGCCGTGCCGCCGGCGATCAGGCTGGGATTGAACGTGAGGTGCGCCTCGCCGGCTAGGTTGGTCCTGAAGCCGTCGACGATGCGCGCCAGCTCGTAGTTGGCGCCATAGCCGATGTCCGGGCGGAAGATCTGCGACGAGTGGCCGGTCTTCGCGGTGACGTCCAGCTTCCACGAGGAGGTGCCGCGCCGCGCCGTGACGGCATACTTCGGGTCGCCGGGGCCGTCCTCGAAGCCGAGCGCGTACTGCGCTCCCTGTGCGGCGTCGACCAGCGGCTTGCGGGCCAGCGCTTGCGGATCGCCCGCGTCCTCTTCGTCACCGGTCATCACCACGGTCACGTTCATCCGGTCGAGCGCGCCGGCCGCCTTCAGCGCCTTGAGCGCGAAGATGATGACGACGTCGCCACCTTTCATGTCGATGACGCCAGGGCCGCGGGCTTTGTCGCCGTCGAGACGCTGGAACTTCTGGAAGGGACTGTCAGGCTCGAACACGGTGTCGAGGTGGCCGATCAGGAGGATCTTCGGTCCGCCGCCAGGGTGCTCCGCGACGAGATGCCCGGCGCGCTTGAACGGCGTCCCGTCGACCCACGTCGTCGTGAAGCCGAGGCCGTCGAATTCCTTCCCGAAGGCGTCGCCAACCGCGCGCACGCCTGCGAAGTTGTGGGTACCGCTATTGACGTTGACGACCTGCTCGAGGAGTGCCAGCGCCGCCGGGTTGTTGGCGTCGACGGCCGAGACGATCGAACGCTCCGCCGGCGCCGAAATCTGCAGCGCCGCAAGGGCGACCGCGCCGGCGATCCACTTCATGTCGACGAGTGTACTTCGAAGTAGCCGGCCTCCTTGCGGTTCTCACTGGGTGCAGTGGCTCTGTGGGCGTTTGCGGTCCGACACGGGTTCGAATCCCCTTGGGGCCGCCACATCTTGTATGCGGGAGTAGAATCCGCGAATGCGAAGAGCCGGTCTCGTCCTTATCGGAGTCATCGCGCTGGGCTGCGTCACGTTTGCGAATCCCCTCGACGGTAACGTGCTGGGGTTTTGCCCTGTGTCTGAGGGGCCTAAGGCTATCGCCGTCGATACGATCGTCGGGTTGATCGATGCCGTGGCTGTCTGGTTCGTATACCGCGGCCTTCGCGGTTGATCCCAGCGTCCGCTACGCCGCCGGCGGCAGCGTGAACCGAATACATCTCTGACGGCTCCGGTTACCGATGTCCTTCAAACTCGAATACGTGCGTAAGCTCGTGCGTCAGCGCTTTGTCTCGACCACTACGCGGTTCGATGGGCAGCATGATGTGGTTGCGGTCTGGCGCTCGGGTTGCCCGAACAATTACGACCGCTTCTTGCTCGTTTTGTGGCAAATCGTGAGTGGTCGGCAGCAGAATAATCGGCACTTTGCCAGACACTTGGCGCTGCATATCGTGGCTGACGCGCTCGTAGGCCTGCTCTGCCTCGCGAGAGATTGAATTCAGATCGGGAGTTTTCGTGTAGTAAATCTCAAAGTGATCGGTCGATCGGACGTGCCACTCAGCGGTCGAGGCATTGAACTGAACCGCGACGAGACGCGTCGGCCCGCACAGCACGACGCCGAGGCCTAACACGGCCGCGTGGCGAAATCGAACCATAGAGCACCTCCATCGGCGCGACGTCTACAACTGCGCCGCGACGACGCGCGTAACGTCGATATCGTAGCGGCTACGCGGCCAGCGGAAACGTGAATCGAATACATCTCTGGCGCGACCCGTTGAAGCAGCGAACCCGTCGGGAAGCAGTCCGGTTACTGGCGCTGAAGCTGGAAATCGATGGTCGCCGGTGGCCCACTAAACGTCAGCGTGACGTCACGTTCCAACGGCTGATAGCCACCGGCCTGAATCAGGAGCCGATTCGTCCCTGGTGGAATCCCATACAGAACGAAAGTCCCGGCCGCAGGAGCGGTGGGCGGCGTGCACCACCCGCTGACTGGAAAGGCTGTGCCGGTTTGGGCGATGAAACCAGCGCTCAATCCGCTGATGACTTGAATGGTCGCTCCGTTGATGGCGCCAGCCACAGGGTCCGACCCAGCGTAGACGCGTCCCACCAGCACAAATGTCGGTAGCGGTGACGAGACACCCGGAAACACGCCGACCCCCTGACATCCGCTCTCCATCTGTGGAACCTGTGCGCGAAGATTCGTGTAGCTCCCTGTCAGAAACGTCTGCGGCGCAACGACGCTGCCAGGCGCTACGAGCTGCACGATGGAGCTATCGACGGACCACGTCGCGCTCGCGGTGACGTCCGTGGGCGTCCCGGCACACGGAGAGGCGCCGCATGACACGGAGGCCCTGCACTTTAAGGTCGAGTCTGTCGGCGCGTCGCATGCGATCGCAATGGACGGCACGGGCGTCTTGTCGGGGCCGGTGGACGGCGCTCCGCCGCAACGAGCGGCCGCAATTGCGCCCAGGAAAACGACGACAAATCGACGGAATTTCGGCATATCCCGATCGACGTACGCTATCGGCCAGCGTTTTGCGCAGAAGGCCATAGCCTCACCGTCGGCAATCGATCACCGACCTTTAGAAGTGCGGATCACCCAGCCGAACCACACGAACATCGTGGCCATCAGGCTGAGACGGTAGGCTGGGCGACTCCACATGCCCATACTGGACAGCCAAAGCAGCCCGCCCAGAACGAACGTCGGCCCCAGAAGCGCGAAACGGTGGATCGTCTACCTCTTTCGTCGGGTCACCCCGTGCGGGGCGCTGCCCGCACTCTACCACCGAGCGCCCACCACCGCAGTCGCTACGCCACCAGCGGCAGCGTGAACCGAATACATCTCTGGCGCGACCCGTTGGGGACGCCAAACCTTATTCGGTCCGTTCTTCGGGCTCCCCACGCACAGTCAGGCCGCCGCGTTTCTCCATTCACGAGTGGGCGCGCCCCGTTAATCCTTCACACAACGGGCGGAAATGGCGCTCTGCTTCTCGCCAGCCGCCTGACGATAAAGCGCTGAACTGCCCTTGCCAAAGTTATAGAAAGGTGCGGTGGCCGGGTCATTTTCGGATGCCGTCCAGTAAAATCCGTGCGCCTCCAACCGTGAGTACGTTCCATCAAGCTCGCGGATGCCACCCAGCACGGCGTCGAAACCCGACGTGCCTCCACTCGAGAGCACGGTGTACGACGCGTTGCCCTTGTCAGCCGAATCGTTGCCGAGCCCACCATAATGCGTCGCCATCTGCCGCCATTCGTCGTCGGTCGGCAGCCGCCATCCATCTCCCAATGATTGACATGCTCGGCGCGCCGACTCCCACGTGTACAACCGGCCGTACCGACGGCAATTCCGTTGCGCATCGTCATAACAATAGGATGGCGACGTGTCGACGTCCAGATTCGCAGCCGTCCACTCTTTGCCGTCGGCCATTCGCTTCGAGGAGTGCATCGTGCCAACTCCGCTGCCGGCCATCTGGTCCTGCGCCGACACGCGCACCAGCGAGGCGGTGACAGATCCGAAGGCCACACTCAGCACGATTAACGCGGCACGAACGCGAATCGGCCTGATCCCGCCCTTCATGCCCGTCATATACCCTCCATCAGAAGCTACTATGCAGCCGCCCAGCCTTCGATGAAATGGTCGATCTCCCAAGCGGCCTCGACTGCCTACCAATCTCACATCCCCTTGAAGAGGCCACGTTCGATGGGAAGCAAAGGCCGGCGTAGCACGCTCAGCGCTCAATCGAGACGTTTGACGTAACGGACGGTCTCGACCGCGAATCCGCCGCGCTCATACGCACGCCGCGCTCGGTCGTTCCCTTCGAACACGTTGAGCGTCAGCGCCGGGTAACCCTGGGTGCGCGCCCAGTCCTCCGCCGCCCGCAGCAATGCGGCACCGATGCCGCGCCTCTCGGCCGCCTCGATGACCGCGATCATCCCGAGATGCCCGTGGCGCTCGCCGGTGAAGTAGTCGGTGTGATGTTCGAGAAACGCGAAGCCGGCGGGACGGCCGTTGAGCTCGCCGACGAGCAGCCCGGCGCCCTGCATGCCGCCGTCGAAAAACTCGTCGAGGCAGCGGACTTCGCCCGCGACGACCTCCGCTGCCGTGCGCCACGCCGGCGGCCCGAAGTCGGCGAAGCGGCGCGCCGTCTCGACGACGAAGTCGCGATCGGCGGCCGTGCCGCTCCGAACGGTAACGATCACCGGGCTGAAAAGCCGGCCTACTTCTTGGCCGGCGCCTGGCCAGGCAACGGGTTGTCGCTGTTGTAGATCGCGTGCGTAATCAGCCAGCCGCTGGCGTCCTTCTTCAGCAGGACGATGTACTTGCCCGTGTCGTCGATCATGCCGCCCCCCTTCATCACCATCAGCGTCTGCTTGTAGGTGCCGATCTCGTAGGCGGTGTCGCCGAGCACTTTCGTCTCGGTGGCGGCGAGGGAGAAGCCGTGGTTCATGAACTGCTGCGCGAACGACTTGTGGAACGCCTCGATCGCGGCGCGCCCCTTCGCGGCCGGCGCATTCGGCGGCATCTCCGTGCCATCGGCGGTGAAGAGTTTCGCGATCGCCGCGGCGTCCTGGGCGGCGACAGATTTCTCGAACGCGGTGCGCGTCTTCGCGATGCCGGCCGTTTCCGGGTTCGCCTGCGCGGAAGCGCCGGTGGCCGCCAGCGTCAGCGCCGCCAGGGTGAGAGTGAGGTTCCGAATCACTTGATCTCCTCCATTGTCATCGAAATCCTGGTCGTATTCTTGATCGTCGTCGGGCGCCCGTCGGGCCCCGACGCGGTCATCGTGGACGCCAACTCCGTGATCATCGAGGCGGAGCGGATGCGCCCGGCGGCAACGTCGAAAGTCAGCGTTCCGGATCCGTGGCTGTCGCCGAGCTTCATCGTCATGCCGGAGGGCCCCATCGGCGGGGAACTCTCCTGCTTCAGCGCAAGTGCGACGTCGATCGTCGCGACATCTCCCTCGATGCTCTTGAGCGTCAACGTCTGTGTTCCGGCAATCCTGCCGGTCGCCTCACTGCCGAGGCTCACCTGTGCCGTCCACGATTCGCCCGGCTTTACCGACTGAGACGGCAGGCGGGGGAAGCTCTGCTCGAGCGAGGAACGGATGGCGCCCTCACTCAACACCGCTCTCAGCGTCTGCGCCGCCTGCGCCGACGCGCGCTGCTGCGGCGGCAGGTTCTGGACGATCTTGTCGAGCGCCTTCTGGACGCCGTCGATCCGCTGCACGGCGCCGTCTGGCGCCACCGTGACGCTCAGTGTCGCGCCGACGATGCCGCCAAACACGGTCGCCAGCGGGGCCGACGACTCGTCCGGGGTGGCCTGGGGAACGGCGCTGTCGTAGGCCGCCTTCCCCATTGGCGTGGTCATCTCGACTTTCACGGCTTCGATGGTCTGCTGCAGTGTGGTGGTGCCGTCGGGCGCCACCGCGGCCGGCAACAGCCTGACGCGCTGGGTCATGGTCTGCCCCAGCGTCACGTCGCCTGCGCCCGGCATGCCGCTCATCGTGCTGTCGGTCTTGAGATTCGTTTCGTACGCGACGGGCTCACCCTGCTTCCAACGGTACTGCAGCGTCGTCTGCGCCAGTGCGAGCAGCGGCGCCACGACGAGCGCGACACCGGCGATCCACGTCCGCACGGCCTACCGCTCCTGCTGCGGACTGGTCGTCGGGGCGCGCGGCGCCTGGCGGCCGGCGTCCAGATCGTTCCAGTTCAGGATGGTGTTGAAGCCGAGAAAGAAATTTCCCTGCGTCTGCCACCGCCAGTACGGACGGTTGGCGAACATGACGACGTGCCCCTTGCCGATCGGTGCGTCGACGACCACCGCGCGTCCGGCGAGCGCCTGCCCGCCGACGAGCACGCCCGACAGGAGCATGTCGTTCGGGTCGGTCGGAAACGACAGCAGCACCCGGGGCGCCGCCGTGGTCGGCGCGCCGCCGCGGCCACCGAATCCGCCGCCCCCGCCGCCGCGCCCGCCACCGCGGCCGCCGCGGCCGGCATTCTCCGCCACCGCTGGCGTCCCTGCCATCGTCGGCGCGCCGCCTTCAAGCGTCGTGAGCTTGGGCGGAACGGATTGCGGCTGCATGTTGAAGCTGCCAGGCCCGCCGTCGACGGCCGCGCCGCCGCGTGCGCCGGCGCCACGGCCGCCGCCCGCCACCGCGAGCACCGGCGCCTGGTTGAAGTACACCGCGAGCGCGTTCTGGTCGTACCCGTAGGTCACGGGACTCGTCTTGTCGGCGACGATCGCCTTCAGCACTGAGCCGCGAACGAAGAGTCCCTCAGCGGGCTCGACCGTCACCCCCGGCGTGAGGTTGAAGTCGGGAAAGATGGTCGACGTGCCCCCTTCGGTGATCAGCACGCCCCCCTGTTGCACGAACTTGTAAAGCTCCTGCAGGCCGTCGTAGCCAAGGCCGCCTCGCATGTCGTCGGTGGAATCCTCGATGCCGAGGTGCGGCGTGTCGTCGGTCTTCTTGTACGGCCGCGGCTCGTTGCCGCTGACGCCGCCGTAGACCAGCGCCTGGCCGCTGCCGCCGGCGTGCGGGAAGATGACGACATCGTACTTGTCGCGAAGACCGCCCTGACGCACCAGGTTGTCGCCGAAATAGGTGTAGGGCACCTTGAACTTGTCGAGCGCCATCCGGACCCAGCCCTCGTCCTGCGTGCTCGTCCAGGTATGGATGTAGCCGATGCGGGGAACGTCGAGGTCGTGCTGCGCCACGGCGGGCGCTGCCGCGACCGCGAACGCCGACAGTCCAAGCTCACGGATCGACGGCTCGAGCGCCGCGCGATCGGCGTTGGCGATGATGAAGCTGCCGGCGGAGAAGTGGTGGCCGCCGGCCTCGAACGGCTGCTCGGCGGCGGTCATCTTCAGAGCCGCGTGCGTGAAGCGGAACGTCACCAGGGTGTTGTCGGTGTTGTTGTCGACGATCAGCACCGGGCCGGTACCGCTGATCGCGCCCGGCACGGTGAAATCGGCGGCGGCCAGCGTCATCGGCTGCGACAGGATCGTCTTGTCGGCGACGGCGGTCGCCTTCACGTTCCTGAGCAGCGGAATCGCCCAGCCGGTGTCGTCGTAGGGCCGCGGGTTGTCGGGCGAATAGAACTGCACGCCGAGCAGCGTCTCGACGATCGCGCCGTACGGCTGGTCGAGGCGGACGATATAGTCGCCGGGCGCCACCTGGAGATTGCCAATCGCAAACGCGCTGTTCGCCGTGTGGACCTCGGCGCCTTCGCGGCGAACCAGGTTCATCAGCTCGGCCGCCTCGACCCGGCGTCTTTGAGCGGCCGGCACCACGTACGCGTAGGGCGCTTTCGTCTGGCCGCGCTCGATCGTGTGCTTGTTCTTCAGGTAGTAGTTCTCGAGGAACGTCTCTTTGTTCTTCGCGACGTTGTTCATCGTGATCAGGATGGCGCTCTCCTGCATGTTCACGTTGGCGCGCGGCCCCCACATGACGTCGTTGGGCGTCGGGTTCGGGCGGTACCACTCGCGGCTCTGGTTCGGCGAGACCGTGTAGTTCTGGCCGTTGAACGACTGCGTCTCGTAGAAGCGGCCGATCGAGTTGTGGGTGACGCCGATCCAGAACATGTAGTTCGGGACCCAGCCGTCGTAGTAGTTGTAGGTCCACACGCCCGGCACGTTGCGCTTGGCCATCTCCATCATTTCGTTCTGGGCCAGCAGCCACCATTCATTGATCTGAATCGGGTCGACCACCGTGTTATAGGGGCCGGTGCCGGTCGAGACATAGAGCAGCGTCACCGACTCGTGCAGGTCGTGGAACACGGTCGGGTGCCAGTCGAGAAAGCTCTTGAGGATGTTCTGCGTCAGGTGAAGGCCGACGCCGATGCCGTCGCGGTTGTTGTCGTGCTGCACGTACTGGCCCCAGTAGACGAGGCCCGGCTGCGGCTTGCCTGGGTTCTTGAGACTCCAGTTGAAGTTGTCGACGACCTTCTCGCGGCCGTCCACTTCGGTCGCCGGCGTCAGCACGACGATGGCGTTGTTGCGGATTGTCTGGATGAAGGCCGATTCCTCCACCGCCAGGCGGAACGCCAGCTCGATCAGCATCTCGGGGCTGCCGGTCTCTGGCGTGTGGATGCTGCCCGTTGCGTAGTAGATCGGCTTCCCGGTCGCGATCAGCTGCTTCGCCTCGGCGTCCTGCAGCTTGCGCGGGTCGGTCAGCTTCGCGGTGATGGCTTTGTACTTATCGAGCTGCTTGATCGTTGCGTCGTCCGCAATCGCGAGCGCGACCATCTCGCGACCCTCTTCGCTCTTGCCGAGCCTGAAGAGTTTTACTCTCGACGACGCTTTTTCCAGCGCTTCGTAGTAGCGGACGATGTCGGCATGGTAGGAGAGGTGACCGGGCTCGCCGGGCACGTAACCGAAGAACTTCAGCGGTGAGGGGACCTTGTCGGACACCGGCATGTGATCGACCAGCTCGGTGATGATCCGCGGATCGGACGTCGCCTTCTTGATCCGGGCGGTGTAGTCCTCGTCGATCTTCTGCGGCGTCGCCGTGACGCGTGGGCCCTGTGCGAACGCGGGCGCCGTGATCGCTCCTGCCAGCAGCACACCGCCGGCGAGTGCCTTCAACCTCATCGCTGTCCTCCACGAAAACCGTGGAGGAGTATATCGCGCAGCGAGCGGACGGGAGGCTCGGCGGCAGTCCCGCTGGGACCGCCGCCGTCATTGAATCGTCCGCGAATGGTCCGCGCTCAGCGGACCCTGAGCGACTGGATGTTCCCGGCCGACAGGTTGCCGCTGACCTGCGCGACGACGCTGCCGTCGGGCGCCGTGACGACCACCCTGAACGTGTCCGCGCGGCCAGGTTCCCCGGCATCGACGGCGAAGACCGAGTAGCGGTAGCCGCCGTGTCCCTTCCAGGCGCCCGTGCCCGTGAACTGAACCGTGTCGGCCAGCGGCCGCCGCGAGTGCCCGGGCTGGACGTGCGGATCGTCGGTGAAGGCGACGGCACCGATCGTCAAGCCGACGAAGGCGCTGGTGCTGCCGTGTGGACCGTTCACGGCGAAGGCGAAGCCACCGCCGTCGCGCGAGCCGTGCTCGAAGACGTCGAACGCGAACTCATAGCGTGTACTGCCCTGGTCCACGCGCCCCGCACCCCGCATGTGGCCCGGTGTCGACGCGGCCGCCGAGACGCGCACGACGAACGACGCGGCGCGCGCATTGCCCCGGCTGTCAGACGCCGTGCACGTGACGGTCGTGTCGCCGACCGGGAACAGCCCGGATGGCGCGCAGGACACCGGACGCGACCCGTCGACGGCATCGGTCGCGGTGACGGGCGGCAGCGGAACGACCGCGCCCGACGGACTCGTCGCCGTGGCCGTGATCGGCGCCGACGGCACCCCGCCGAGGACGGGACCGGTCGTGTCGGTGACGGTCAGCGACACGTTGGCGGTGGCGGTGCCCCCTCTCCCGTCGCTCACCGTGACCACCGCGAGGTAGGTCTGAGACGTGGCCCCCGCCGGCGGCGGCAGCGTCACGGTCAGCGACGAGCCCGTGCCGCTGACCGCGCCGCTCCAGGTCAGCGTCAACGGGTCGCTGTCGGGGTCGGACGCGGACGCCGTGACCGTGAACGTCGCGCCCGCGGCGCTGGTGGCCTCGGCCGTCTGTGCCGGTCCCGTCGCGACGGTCGGCGCCCGATTGGCGGAGCCCGGCGCCACGAACTGCAGCGCGTTGGCCATCAGCCTGGCGCCGTCGGTCGAGGCGTCCCAGAAATCCTGGCGCGCGTCGCTCGACGGCGGATAGAAGTTCAAGCCGACGGTCAGCGCCTTGGGCGGGCAGCCCACCACGACGAGAGGCACGCCGTTGCTCCAGTGCGCCACGACCTGCCCGCATGGGGGAACCGTGATCGCCGAATGGAACAGGATGGCGGTCCCGCCGTTGAAGCTGGCCACGCCGGTCAGAAGGGGATGCGCCGGGACGTCGGCGACGAGCGTCAGGCCCGCGTCGAATCCGGAGTCGGCGCTGGTGAAGGCCGCGTAGCCGCCGGATTGCCAGCGGCCGGCCAGCCGCAGCTCGGCGAAGGGACTGCCGCTATAGAACGCGAACTCGGCCTGCACGACTCCCTTGCCGAGGTCCGCGTAATCGGCGAGCACGTCCCCGAGTGCATCGGCGTCCAGGTAGGACGAGTTCGACCACGTCAGCACGGCGTCGTAGGGCCTGAGCTCGTCGAGTGTCGGCGTCGCCACGCTCGCGTCGAACACGTCAACAGCCGTCAGCTGGTGGGTGTTCACGAGCTTGGCCCGCACATCAGTCACGAATGCGGGATCCTCGGCTGCGACGATCAGGACCTTCTGCGCGAACGCGTCGGTCGAAGCCGCGATGATAGCCGCGATGGTTCCGCAGACGATGAGGCCGGTACGGAAGAACGCTTTCATGATGGTGCTCCTTGCGCCATGCTGGGGACCTTTATGATACGTGAACGTCCATTAACGTCAATAGATTTCTAAACACTTACAAAGATGAATGACTATGACGGACTTGGAATTACGATGTGTGCGGTCGCGGCACACGCGGGTGACGATCCGCACCGACGTGGCCCATCAGGTGAGGCAGCGGGAGACGCCGCCTCACCTGATGGGACGCATCGGCGCGACGTCGATGTCGGTGATATTCGTCGGCCAGCTGCTCGGCCTCGTGCTGTCGGGGATGCTGGCGCAGCGGATTGGTGTGCGCGACGTGTTCTTCCTGTGCGCGCGGCTGGGGCTCGTGCTGACCGGCGCTGGCAAGTGGCTGCGCGGCACCGAGCGCCGCGCGGCCACGTGAGAGGACGTCCGACTCAGTACTTCTTCCAGCTGAAGGATGTCAGCAGCGGATTGCCGGTGCTCTCCGATGAAAACATCGACGA
>DASXLB010000016.1 GCA_036496585.1 Vicinamibacterales bacterium | reverse complement strand
GGTTGCTCTCAGCGTCGCTCGGCTTCGCCGCCACAAACCAAATCGAGCGGCACAGCGCGTACCAAAATTGCGAGCCAAATGGACGCTCCTGGCCGAGTTCCGCCGCCTTGGGCGTATGCGCGACGAGCAGCGACCCCACCGCGAGCTGGCGCAGTGCTCGAAAGAATGCGGTCGCCGCCTCTGCATTCGAGGGTTCATCGTGGCAGGCGGGCGCGACGGAATCAACGCCGAGGTAGTCGATACGTTCGTCCACGATAATCCGGCGCAGCCGATCGGCTTCATACACGAGCGGCCGAGTGCAGGCGATGTGGAGCACGTATGGCATTGCGGTCCCGAACATCGCCTGCAGTCGTCGCTTGTGCGCCAACGCGTCCAGTTCCCAATCTGCGAGCGCAACTCGTACGCCGCGATTGGCAAGCTGTCCCAGCTGCCACAGTAACCACTGGCTCTTTCCGGTGCCCGCGTCGCCGAAGATCATCGAGGGTGATCGCCGCGTCACGATCACACCCTCCAGGTCGTAGTGGTCATCTTGGCCGGTGTCGGGCACATCGCGCAGCGAAACGGCCGGCTGGCCGACAGATTCCGCGACGAGCACCCGCGTCGCAAACTCTTCGATGAGCCGGTGCCAATCTACGTGTCCGTTCGTCCGGGCCAAATCGGCGCACAGACGAGCGCGCGCCTGGCGCACGGTTGGCGAACTCGCATTGAACGATCCGCGCGACAAGACATCGTCCACGGAGGTTCGGGCGCCTTTGAGCGTGGTACGGACTGTGAGTTCGCCGAGAAGGTCGCCGCGCTCGCGTCGCGGCCGATCGAGCTCCAGCTGAATGGACGCATCGGGCACGTCGAGCACATACCGATCGCCGTCGCCCAGCACGCGCCATGTGCGCTCGGTTCCGATCGTCGGATCGGGCCTAGCACCCACGGCGGCGCCCCCGCGGCAGGCGTGCGCCGTCACCGTATGGCCGGTTGTAGCGGTCGAGCGCGTCAGTGTCCTCGGCGACACTTTTCAGACGACCCTCGATTCGCCGAAGCCCCTCGAGCACTCGCCGCTGTCCTTGGAGCAGTTCGGCAAGCCGCGCCAGGACGAGATCCGCAAGACCGGGGTTGCCGCTCATGGCCGCACTTCGACCGGCGTGCTCGTCGCCTCGAGCCAGGCATCGAGCCATTCGGGTCGTAGTCGGATCGCTTTGCGGCCGCCGACACGGGCGTGTCGAAGGCGCCGCGCGGCGATTGCTCGCCTGAGCGTGGCTGGATGGAGTTGTGTCCGGGCACTCGCTTGGGCGAGCGTGAGCCAGGGTGTATCGGCATGAGATGGCGTCTGCATTTGCCTGCCAATTAAGCGCAGATCCGGCATCCCAAGTACTTTCTGAGAAGTGTCTGATACTCTCAGCGCCGCGCCGAACACGTAACCCTATGCTGCTCTTGGACATCCTGAACTCGCCTGAGCGCATCGCGGAACTGTCGCAGACGACGGCGCCCGCCGATTGTCTCGCCCTCAAACGGCAGGTCGATGCTTACCGCTATGCCCTGTGGCAATTCATCGGCGGGCGCCTGGCTAATCCGCTCAAGAAACAGAGAGCGGAAGCGATCAAGGCCCTAGATTTGATGAAGAAGGCGGTACAGGCACTGGTCGAGCCTGACCGTAAGCTCACGTCCATCCGGGCCAGCGTCCCGAAGTCGCAGCGCCATTTGCGCGGGCTCGCCGAGTTCCTCGTATTCCGTCGTTCACCGAGGTTGCTTACACGAATGAAACGCTCTCACGCGGACGTTGCCACGTTGATTCGGCAAACCGGTGTCGCGTGTTGGGCAGAACTCGAGCGTCACGCACGGGCAGACGCGGACATCCGCGGACGCCTTCCCGTCGTATCTACGCGGGGGATTGAGCTGTCAAAGTCGTTGGAACAGCAGTGGGCACGCCTACCGCTCGATCGCGTGCGCCGCTGCGCTTTTTCGCAATGCGACATCGCCGGTGGACGATACTTTGTTGCGCGAACTTCCGAGCGCGATTGCACAAACTGCCGGGAGGCGTTCAGCCGAGACACTCGGTCTAGACTGAAACGCCGAATCACACTCAACGCGCGGCGGCGTACATAGCCCTTGGGCGATGTGCGAATCTGTGCGAATGCAGTCGTTTCGTGCGTGCGCGAGCGGCCGTATCAGTTCACAAATCGCAAGCAGGGGACTCTGGTGTTCGCCTGAGCTGAGGTTTTGAGACTGCTTGAGGGGCTGGCGGTAGCAATACCGTGTAGGTTCAAATCCTATCTTCCGCACCATTCTCAAGCGGCGATTCTCGCTACTTGCTCACACACTCTCTGGCCGCGTCCCCGACAGGTCTCAACCGGTCGAACAACGTTCGGCTGATCTGACGCCCATCCCAGTTCCGCGAGACACGGTCACTCACGACCGCAATCGTGATCCGCACGTTCGGCGCCGTCGTGTAGATCCTGCGGCGGCGGTGTAATTTCTTCCGTCCCTCTATCCACAAATCGCCCGCTCTGTCGATCGCGCAAATCCGCGCCGCAGATCGAACGCGCTTCGACCCCAATCGGATTCCATCGCGGCGCTGTCCATCGTGTCCTAAGCCGCACCGAAGCGTCGCATCGCCACGGTCGACGACCCGGCATACGCCACTCTCGGCTTCGTAATCTGACAGCGAAATCGGTGAGCGGTCATAGACCGGCGCATCCGACCTCGCACGTAGTTTCAAGTACTTCGGTAGGGTCGGCGCGCGGTCCGTCTCGTGCACATCAGGCGCGGCAACGAAACCAATGATGTGTGCCGCCGAATTCCGTCAGTCTCTTTCCCGCGCGCGCTTGTCGCTGCTGCTCGCCGTGATCACGCTGTGCGCGGCGCCGGTGCCAATCGCGCAGGCGCAAAGCATCGTCGACGGCCAGCGCGTGGAATTTTTACCGTCTCCTGACAACGCAGCGCTCGGCACGGACGGAACGCCCGTCGTCCAGGGCTATTCACTGAGCGTCTCCGTTTCCGGATCAACGACCATTGTCGCGACCGCGAACCTCGGCAAACCGACGCCCGAAACCGACGGCTACATGCGCGTCGCGTTTCTCCCGCTGCTCTCGACGCCGCTGCAGGCCGGCGTCACCTACACGTCGGTGGTCACGGCCAACGGACCGGGCGGCTCGACGCCCGGCGCCACGTCGAACACCTTCATGCTCACCTCGTCGTGCGGGACGGCAACGATCTCGCCAGGGACTGTCAGCGTCGGATCGGCCGGCGCCACCGGCAGCGTGAGCGTCACATCGGCCTGCCCCTGGTCGACGTTGAGCAATGCCACCTGGATCACGATCACAACCGGAGGAACGGGAACGGCCAACGGGACGGTGGGCTATGCGGTCGCAGCGAACACCACGACTTCGGCGCGCAGCGGCACCCTGACGATCGCGGACAACACCTTCACGATCACGCAGGCTGCGGCGAGCTGCACGTATTCGATTTCGCCGACCAGTCAATCGATGGCGGCGGCCGGCGGCACCGGCAGCAGCGGCGTCACCGCAGGCGCGGGCTGCGCGTGGACCGCGACGAGCAACACCACCTGGCTGAGCGTCACCGCAGGCGCGAGCGGCACCGGCAACGGCACCGTCAGCTTCAGCGCGGCGGCCAACACGAGCACCACCGCGCGCAGCGGGACACTGACGGTCGCGGGCGCCACCTTCACCGTCAATGAAGCCGCCGCGGCGGGCTGCTCGTACTCGGTGTCGCCAACCAGTCAGTCGATGGCCGCGGCCGGCGGAACCGGCAGCAGCGCCGTCACCGCCGGCACCGCCTGCGCGTGGACGGCGGCGAGCAACGACACCTGGCTGGCCGTCACCTCCGGCGGGAGCGGCACCGGCAACGGCACCGTCGGCTTCAGCGCCGCGGCCAACACGAGCACCACCGCGCGCAGCGGGACACTGACGATCGCGGGCGCCACCTTCACCGTCAACGAAGCGGCCGCCGCCTGCACGTATTCGATCTCGCCGACCAGTCAATCGATGGCGGCGGCCGGCGGTACCGGCAGCAGCGGCGTCACCGCCGGCACCGGCTGCGCCTGGACCGCCACGAGCAACGCCACCTGGCTGAGCGTCACAGGCGGCGCGAGCGGCACCGGCAACGGCACCGTCAGCTTCAGCGCCGCAGCCAACACCAGCACCACCGCACGCAGCGGCACGCTGACGATCGCCGGAACCACCTTCACCGTCAACGAAGCCGCCGCGGCGGGCTGCTCGTACTCGGTGTCGCCGACCAGTCAGTCGATGTCCGGCACGGGCGGCATGAGTTCGGTGGGCCTGGTGGCCGGCGCCGGTTGCGCGTGGACGGCGACCAGCAACGCCAGCTGGTTGACGATCACGGCCGCCGGGAGCGGCACCGGCAACGGGACGGTCGTATTCAGCGCGGCCGCGAACCCCAACTCTTCGGCGCGGACCGGGA